>NZ_JBXAFK010000069.1:0-32880 GCF_058793055.1 Pseudomonas sp. MPR-R2A5 | reverse complement strand
CACATCGCCTGTAATGGGGCCGCTTCGCGCCCCAACGCGGGGCAAGCCCGCTCGCCACAACAAGCCCGCTCGCCACAACGCTGCGTCGAAGAGGGAGTGGGGCCTCCCAGGTTGTGGGTGAGATCGGTGCCGGTCAGCAGCCGTAACGCTTGCTGGCCTCGATCGCCAAGCCACTGCCGATGCTGCCAAAGATATTCCCTTCCACATGCCGCGCATTCGGCAACATCGCCGAGATGCTGTGGCGCAGTGCCGGAATGCCGCTGGAGCCGCCGGTAAAGAACACCGTGTCCACCTGGGCCACGTCCACCGAAGCGTCATTGAGCAATTGGGTGACGCTGTTACGCACGCGCTCCAGCAAGCCATCGATGGCCGATTCGAACAAGCTGCGGCTCAGGTCCACGCTCAGTCCTGGCTCAACCCGGTCGAGCAGCACATGGCGGCTGTCTTCATGGGTCAGCTGGATCTTGGTTTCTTCCACTTCCATCGCCAGCCAATGCCCGGCGCGCTGTTCGATCAGCTTGAACAGGCGGTCGATGCCGCCGGTGTCTTCGATGTCGTAGCGCATGCTGCCCAGGGCCAGCTGGGATTTTTGCGAATACACCGAGTTGATGGTGTGCCAGGTGGCCAGGTTCATGTGGTGGCTGGTGGGCATGTAGGCCCCGCTCTTCATCCGGCTGCCATAGCCGAACAACGGCATCATGCCGGCGAGCGAGAGTTGCTTGTCGAAGTCGGTACCGCCTATGTGTACGCCGCCGGTGGCGAGGATGTCATCGTGGCGGTTGTCATTGTGACGGCGATCGGGCGACAGGCGCACCAGCGAGAAGTCAGAGGTACCCCCGCCGATGTCGACAATCAGCACCAGCTCTTCTTTTTCAATGGTGGACTCGTAGTCGAAGGCCGCCGCGATCGGTTCGTACTGGAACGAGATGTCCTTGAAGCCGATCTTGCGTGCCACGTCCACCAGGGTGTTTTCCGCTTCCTGGTCGGCCATCGGGTCGTCATCGACGAAGAACACCGGGCGCCCCAGCACCACCTCTTCGAACTCACGGCCGGCGGTAGCTTCCGCGCGGCTCTTGAGCTGGCCGATAAACAGCGCCAGCAGGTCGGTGAACGGCATGGCCGTGCCGAGCACGCTGGTGTCGTGCTTGATCAGCTTGGAACCCAGCAGGCTCTTGAGCGAGCGCATCAGCCGGCCTTCGTAGTTTTCCAGGTATTCATGCAGGGCCAGGCGCCCGTAGACCGGGCGGCGCTCCTCGAAGTTGAAGAACACCACCGACGGCAAGGTGATCTTGTCGTCCTCCAGCGCGATAAGCGTCTCCTCGCCGGGGCGGATCCAGCCGACGGTGGAGTTGGACGTGCCAAAGTCGATGCCGCAGGCACGGGCTGGGGATGGGTTTTCCATGTCTATCGGGTTCCGGTTGAAAAACGGCCGCGCAGTGTATGCCACCCGCGTGCAGATGCGTAGGCCGACTATCTGTTAAATAGCGGGCACTGCGCCTTGAAAGACCAGGGTTCGTCCCCAACTTGTCCAGCATACGGTCGGTGGGTGCAAGGATATTCGTGCACTGCCGATAAACTTCTACGCACCCATCGGCTTGGGATTGAGATCAGTCAATTCAAACGCTGCAATCCGGCGCATGCTGTGCCGCTGGCTGTGCGAAATCGATCACGGAGGGTGACCCCCCAGATGGACTTTAAAGACTATTACAAGATTCTTGGCGTAGAGCCGACGGCGGACGACAAGGCGATCAAGGCGGCCTATCGCAAGCTGGCGCGCAAATATCACCCGGACGTGAGCAAGGAAAAGGACGCTGAAGCCAAGTTCAAGGATGCGTCCGAGGCCTATGAAGCGCTGAAAAGTGCCGACAAGCGCGCCGAATACGACGAGTTGCGCAAATACGGCCAGCATGGCCAGCCGTTCCAGGGCCCGCCAGGCTGGCAGAGCCGTGGCGGTTTTGGCGGTGGCCAGGGCACCGAGGACTTCTCCGACTTCTTCAGCTCGATCTTTGGCGGCCGTGGCGATGCCTTCGGCGGTGGCCAGCGCCGCAGTGCCGGGCGCAAGGGCCAGGACGTGGAGATGCAATTGTCGGTGTTTCTCGAGGAAACGCTGTCCACCGAGTCCAAGCAGATCAGCTTCCAGGTACCGCAATACGACGCCTCGGGGCGGCACGTCAGCAACACCACCAAGAGCCTGAACGTGAAGATCCCCGCCGGCGTGGCCGACGGTGAGCGCATCCGCCTCAAGGGCCAGGGCGCGCCGGGTGTTGGCGGTGGCGCCAACGGTGACCTGTACCTGATCATCAAGTTTGCACCGCACCCCAAATTTGAGGTGGAAGGCGAAAACCTGGTGATCACCGTGCCGGTAGCGCCTTGGGAGCTGGCGCTGGGTACCGAGGTGGCCGTGCCAACCCTGACCGGCAAGATCAACCTCAAGGTGCCGGCCGGCAGCCAGAACGGCCAGCGCATGCGCGCCAAGGGCCATGGTTTGCTGAACAAAAGCGGGCAACGCGGTTACCTGTTTATCCAACTGAAGGTGGTGATGCCTAAAGACGCCGATGACGAGGTCAAGGCCTTGTGGCAGGCACTCGCTGACAAAGCCGCTTTCGAACCGCGCAAAACCTGGAGTCACTGACCCGGCACCTGCCCTGCATAGTTAAGGCCCGGTCTTTGCGGGTCATGAATAAGCTCCTCATTTCTCATTGAGGTACTGGTTCATGGCCCATGCTCAACCCCCGCTTCCTCCGGGAGATCAGGGGCAGCACTATGCAACGCTCGTCTCCCTCATACCGCAGGCGCTGGTAAAGGCTTCGCCTCCCCAACGTACGGCGTTGCGCGCTATAGACCCCAAGCTCCCCGCTGGGTACACCAGCGCAACCCAGCAGCAAAAAGACACGCTCAAGACCTATGTCGACGCCAGTTGGACCTCATTGGTCCAAGGGGAAACGCAGATGGCGAAGATCCAGACGGTTGTGGCGTTCGCCAAGCCGCTGCTGGAAGCAGCCCTCAAGCGTCCCGGCCAGGTGATGACGGACGAACAATACTATGCAGACATCCTGATCTTGGATGAGGAAAGAAAAACCATACTGCGCAGGCTCTGTGACCAGGCGATGGGGCGTACCGCCAGCGTTGCCTAGTGTGCTCGACGCCCTGTACGCCCGGTGTGCGTTCACTGACCAGGTGCGCACACCGATCGCCTGAGATGCGGTAGCTATACAGTCCACCCACACTGGGTCGTTCGATAGGCTGAGGGCTTCGGCTAACCCTCAAGGACGATCCACCATGTCAACACCCGTCACATCCTCCACCCTCCCCGAAGGCACGTTCACCACGGACCTTCGGGGTGTTCATTACGATTTTCTCAAAGACCGCGTACCCACCTGGTTCAACCAGGCTATCCCGTACCGACAGGAAGAACTCGGCAACCATGAAATGCACCAGCTACCCTCCTGGTATCGGACAGCTTCGCCTGACGCCAGGGCCCGGCTGGCAGACAGCCACAACACCTTTCGTGAAACGCTGAACACGATCGAAAACAGCCTGGGGAGCATCACCGACATTCTGGCGTTTGCCGAGCAGCCGCTCAAAGAGGCGATCAAGCGAACCTTCAACCTGGACCTGGATGTCAGAAGCGTCTACTTCGCGCGCAAATATGCGTATCCACGAGGGCGTACTGACCTCTATGGTTTTTTTGCCTTCGAGCAACAGAACGATCCGACGCTGAGCTACCGGTATCGCGCCGTCTCCCTGCTGGAGGCCGCCCTGGCCAATTTCGAGCCCGGCGAAGCACGAGCCCCCTCCTGTCACGACTGCCTGATCATTACCACCTTCGGCGCGTATGACGGCGAGATTATCCCGACGTTCGATGCGCTCAGCGAACAGGCCGTGGCCATCGCCCCTCATGCGTTTGCCGCGCTGTGCCGGACGTTGGATCTGGGCGCGCGGTATCAAAAACACCTCAAGGAAATATTGACCCCCGCAGGGAACGCCGAGCGCTCCGCACTGATGCAGCAACTGCAAACCCATCAGCGTCAACAGCTGGCGCTGAGCGGCGAGATCGCGAACCTTCAATTTGCCCTTCGCCCAGGCACCCGCCGGGTTGAATCGGGCATCAGTGCCGATGCCTACCGCATGCTCAAGCAAGTGCTTGCCGACCCGTCCGGCGCGACCTTGGACGGCCGCCCCGTCACGTTCGCGGCATTGAAAATCTTTGGGGTGTCCTTGATCGGGCCCTTGTTGATCGGGCCCGACCGTCAAAGCAGTCGCAGGGTTGAGCGCCTGCTGGCATACATCCCCAATGACCCGCAGCAACCGCTCAAGGAGTATGCATCGGGTGCCGACTTCATGGCTGATCTGAGGTCGCGCTTGCACAGTGCGTCCTATCGCCGGTTCTTCAGTCGGTTTATCCCGCAGCGCGAACAGGGAGCGTTCTTTAAACAGTTCAACCGGTTGTACCAGCCTGCCAGCAACGGCAACCCGGCCACCGATTACCCGCTCAAGCCTGAACCCGCGCGGTTGCGTTTGGAAGAGACGCCCCTTACCGCCGCGCTGTGGGAGCAGCAGGTCCAGGCCTTCATCAACAAGGTGTTCGACGATGCCAGGGCGGTCGCCGTGCCCACCGGAGACGAGGACCGCAAGGCCCGCATGGAACGTTTAGAGGGCTATCTCGATGCGGTGCTCAGTTTTTTGAACGTGGCCGCCTTTGTTGTGCCGGGGCTGGGCCCGATCATGCTGGCGGTGGGCGCGGCGCAGATGTGTTCCGACGTATTCGAAGGGATCGAAGCGGCTGAACAGGGCGATACCCGGGCGATGTGGGCACATTTTTCCTCCGTGGCGCTCAATGCCGCGTTCTTTGCCGCCGGGTCCCAGGTAGTGCCCAGGATCAAGTTCGTGAGCATGTTGGATAATTTCAAACCGGTCACGATGCCCTCGGGAAAAAGGATGTTGTGGAAGGCTGACCTCGGGCCCTATGAGTCCACGGTCACTCTTGCGCCGCAGTCCAAGGCCAACGAGATTGGCCTGCACCAGCACCATGGCCGGACGGTGCTTGCGCTGGAGGGCAAGCACTACCAGGTCAGGCAAGACGCGGATACCGGGCAATACCGTATCCAGCACCCGACCCGGCCCGATGCCTATGCGCCGAAACTGGAGCATAACCACCAAGGTGCCTGGAGCCATGAAGTCGAAGAGCCGCTGACGTGGGACGAGCCGACGCTGTTGCGGCGCCTGGGGCTTGCCGAGTCATCGGACCAGGTACGTATCAGTGGGGTCGAGCCGCAAACACTGCGCGAAACCTTCGTCAATCATGAGCCTGTTCCCCTGACCCTGGAGGAAACCCTCAAGCGATTTGAGATCCATCAGACGCTCACCACGTTTGTTGAGCAGATGCGCAGCAGCGACCCACTCGTTTATGCGAAGGCTGATCCGGTGTTGCAGCTGCAAAGCATGCAGCGCTACAGCCTGTTGCCCGAGACGCCGCTGCTTCGCGTATTGGACAGCGACGCCAATGTGCTGTGGGAAGGCGACGGCCCTGCATCAACCGACAGGCGAATGGTGGTGCTCAGCCAGGGCAACGTGGATCGGGGCGAATTGCTTAACGAGGTGCTGTACACGTTGCAAGGTGTCGATGCGGACCTGCCGGGTATTCCCGGCAGCGCCCAGGACCCGTTGCATGCCCGGGCCAGCCAACTGCGGCGATTCATTGCCGACAAGGTGGATGCCATCAAGGGTTCGATGGTGAATGAGCGCTACAAAGCCTTGACCCGTACGGATGACCCCGATGTTCAGCGGGTGCAGGCGGACTTCCCCGCACTCTCGACCCCCGTGGCCACCCAACTGCTGGAAAACCTGAGCGCCGAGGCGTTGCAGCGTTTTCGCGGCAGCGGTCGCTTGCCTGAGGCCGTGGTTGAACAGGCCAAATGGTTTGAGCAGGAAGCGCGTGTCGCCCGTGCCTATGAAGGGCTGCACCTGGACACGCTGACGGACCTCGACAGCCAACGGTTGGCCTTGCGTACCCTCGAAACCCTGCCGGGGTGGCGGCGAGGAACGCGAGTGGAACTGCGCCAATATTCGGCGCAGGGCCCGATACTGGATGCCATCGGCTCCCCGGATGCGTTGCCCGCCAGGACGTTGGTCATCCAGAAAGACGATCGGTTTTCGGCGGGGGATTTTTACACCGCTGCCTGGGAAATCATGTCGCCGGGCGAGCGCCAAGCCATGGGGTTTAGCGAGGCATCTCAATTGAAGCCGGCGATCCAGCAATCCCCGCTGTCGCGCCAGCGCCTGCGCACTGTGTTGCTGGAACATCCGGTCCGCAAGCCGGCGTTTGATCCGTCGATGCGTGCAGTGGGCGGCGGCCCAGGTTTTCGCCAACTGTTGAAAAAAACCACACAGGCTTTCCGTTCTCCCGAAGCGCGCGTTCGCACGCTGTTTCCTTCGTTCACTGACGAACAGGTTATCGAGTTCATTCAGTCATTGGGCACGGATGTATCGGCTGGGCTGGCTCGCCGCGAGGCGGAATTCGAAACCCTGGATAAGACGCTCAAGGCGTGGGTCAAGGAAAACACCCCGCAACTGGCGATTACCGCATTTGATCGTAACGGTGGCATGGCCGGTCGTACTGCCAATGACATCCGGCGTTGCTGGCGCCGGGAGACGGGGCCGGCGTTAACCCTGACGTATGGCCGGGGGACAACGTTGCCGGCATTGAGCGGGGACTTCAGTCATGTCCAAACGCTCGAACTCGCCGGTTTCAGGGGCGCAAGCAACGTAGACACGCTGCTCAAGAATTTTACCGCGTTGAAAAGCTTGAGCGTGCGCAACTGCCAGCTTGCCGAGGTTCCCCTGGCAATCGATGCCATGCCAGGCCTGACCTCCCTGAGCCTGGAGACCAATCGAATTCGGCTGACCGCCCAAAGCGCAGCGAGGCTGAGTGCGCTCACCACGCTTGAGGAACTGAATCTGCAAGGCAACCCGCTGGGCGTGACGCCGGATTTCAGCGGCATGCTCCAGCTGAAAAGGTTGAATTTGATGCTGACGCAACTGGAGCAATGGCCAACGGGGTTGCACAACCAGACCTCATTGGAAATCGTCAACCTCAGCCGTAACCGGTTGCGAGAAGTCCCCCAGGCCAACCTGAATCCACCACCTGAGCAGCTTGCGGCGATTGCCCGGATCAATCGCGTGACGCTGCTGGATCACAATGCGTTTCCTGAAGATTACTGGCAACAATTTGACAGCTACTGGAAACGACTGGGAGAAAACCGGCCTGATTTGCTCCCCGGTGGGCTTGATGAGGCGTTTGACAGCGGCAACCCCAGGGTGGGCATTGTGCGCAAAATGTACCCAGGCTATGGCGTTCAAAAGGCCCGGGAATTTATCTGGAACCTGGGCCCTGGGGCAGACGCCGAGCTGGCCAGGCTTGAGCAAGCGTTTGATGTCCTCCAGGCTCAACTCAATGCCTGGGCATTCTCGGGAGGTGGCGCGTATCAGCGGTATGCCCGCCCAGGTGAGCGGAACCTCAATACAGTGGCGCACCGGGCGCGGCGCGAAGCTCAGCAGCGGATCTTGAGCTGCTGGAGACGGGAGACCCCTCAGATGCTGGCCAACGACGGCACCCGGATTGGCCTGGAACTGGACCTCAGTGGCTTGGGTTTGCCGAGCTTGCCCGACCTTGACGTGGACTTCAGTCATGTCGGTTCGCTCAAGCTGAGCAATATGGGCCTGAGCGCTTCTCCCGAGGGGTTTCTGTCGCGGTTTCGCGGGGTGCGCTGGCTGGACCTGTCAGGCAACCAACTGCGCGAACTCCCGCCTGCGCTGGGCGAGATGCGTGGGTTGACCCGTTTGTTCTTGCACAACAACAGGATTCGCTTGAGCCCGGAGACGGCCAGGATGTTGTCCGAGCGCGTGTCCCTCAGAGCCTTGATCATCCATGACAATGACCTGCGCCTGTCGCCCGATTTCAGCCAGATAACAGATATGCGCTCGCTCAGCATGGCGCGCGCAGGTCTTGAGACATGGCCGAGCGGTTTGGCCGAACAGCCGCTGCTGGACCGGATAGACCTGTCTGGCAACCGCATGACAACCATACCGGCGTCCGTCATTGCGCCGCCAGACGAACGCCTGGCGCAAACCGCCCGGGTCAATAACGTGACGCATGCGAACGACAACCCCTGGACGGATGCCACGCTGCAACAAGTGCGCGACTACGGCCAGCGACTTGAACGGGCGGGGCTGGCATCGCCCGGTAACCCCAACCGTCTGGTGGCTACGGCTTTTGCCGAGGTGAGCCGCGTCGCCACCGCGGCTCGGCCCGATGCGCCGTTTCGGCGCTGGGCGGCGGGGTTGACCGAAGAGCAAATAGCCAGCCGAAAAGCCCAGTGGGACAGCCTGCGAGGGCAGGCCGGGGCCGATGGGTTCTTCGAGGTGCTCAGGGACCTGCAAGCGGGCGCCGCTGAGCATGAGGATCTTCAGCGCCGGGTGTGGGACGTGATAGATACCGTCAGCGCACACTCCGCCGAGTCTGAAAGCCTGCGCGAGCAGATGTTCGAATGGGCAGGCAGGGCGACGTGTTGCGATCGTGCGGCCTTGTCCTTCAGTAATCTGGAAATCATGGCAATGGTCTACAAGGCGCGGGCCCAGGCCCTGGACTCGACCCAGGGCGAGGTCTTGTCGACATTGTCCAGAGGCCTGTTTCGTCTGGACCAGGTTGAGAAGGTCGCCTTGAACGATATCGATCAACGTAGAACCGCCATTAACAACTCGAACCTGACGCCTGATCAGAAAACCCAGCAGTTGGAAAAACTGGAAGAAGTCGAAATAAGGCTGGCCTATCGGTATGGCCTCAAGGATCGGCTGCAGTTGCCGGGGCAGCCGCAACATGCGCGGTTCATCGGCCTTGGAAAGGTTACCCAGGCGATGCTGGACGCTGCTTATGAACGCATCGTGGCACTGGATAACTCACCCGAGGAGTTTCAAGCGCTGCTGTCCAGAGACTTCTGGCAGGACTATGTGACCCATAAATACCGCTCGCGATTCGAGGCGCAAAGCAAACCTTATCAAGACGAACTCGCCGTTTTGTTCGATAGATATACCGAGGGGAGTTTGTCGACCCACGCCTATGAGCGCCGGGCCCAAGAGCTGCAAGCGCGGCTGGTGATTGACGACGGCATGTTGATTGATGCGCTGACCCGCGAAGAGATCGTTACCCGCCCGATGGCGTCGGGAGATCTTGAAGCGCTGGTGGAGCCCGCTCCCGGCAGCTTGGCGGTGTTGGCGCTGTCGCAGGCACGCCCCATTGAGTTCGAGGGCAAGCGCTATTTTATTGCGAGCATGCCGGATGCCGGTGATGGGCAGTATTACCTGTTGAGGGTGCAGAGCCGGAGCAACCCCTACGAGCTGGTCAGCAGCGGGATTGTCGCCAAGCCTGACGTGGCCGGCGTTTGGAGACGTAGAGGCGAGACCGGCGGGGGCGGGACAGGCGCGTCTGGCGAGGCGCATGCCACCGTACCGGAGTCGATACCGATGGTGCCCTACACGGCGGGCGAACTCAGCTTCATGCGGCGGGACGTTCACTTCACCACCCAGCAAAACAAGTTGGGTAGCTATAACCGCGCCAACAACGGCAAGTATCCCCTCCGGGACCTGCAGGGCCGACCCATTCGCATTCGAAGCCTGCAGACGCAAGTCAAAATGCCTTCAGGTCACACCTATACGTCCACGCCAATCAAACCCTATATCAAGTTTGAAGGGTTTGAGGCGGTAGGGGCGCTTTATGAAGAGAAACTGCGGTGGCGAACGTTCACTGCCGAGGATGTGAAAGTCCCTGGAGAAGCCGCGTTGGTCGGGCAGTCCATGGTGGTTGCCAACCGGCCCATTGCCAAAGGAGAAATCGTGGGGGTGTACGGCGGGGTGATTTTACCGCGCAGTTTGTCTGTGGCCTCGGAGGGGACATTCGGCATGGTCGTCGGCACGGCAAAAGTCGTTGAGGGCGGCACTTTCCATACCGTACCGCTCTTTATCGAGGGCGACTCCATCATTTCCAGAATCAACACCCATTTCGAATATGACGCCGATGGCAAACCTGTCCGACAGGCTGCGGGCGGTTACAACGTGGAGTCCGTGTCTTTCGCGGTAGAGGCCGAGCACGCGACCAGCCGTCCAGGCGTGAGGACCAACTATGTGCTCAATGCTGTGTTTGCCACTGAAGACATTCCGGCGGGTGTCGAGTTGCGACTGAACTACGAATATACGGAGGCGATGATCAAAACCAAGTTTGCGTGACTCTGCCAGTAGAGGTTCAACCCTGGACATGCAGGCCATGTTCAGGGTTGAGTGGCCCCCGTTAAAACAGGAAATACCGCTGCGCCATGGGCAGCACATCCGCAGGTTCACACCACAGCAACACGCCGTCGGCCTTGACCTGATAGGTCTGTGGGTCCACCTCGATGTCCGGCAGGTAATCGTTGTGGATCAGGTCGGTCTTCTGCACATTGCGGCAGCCCTTGACCACGGCGATCTGTTTTTTCAAGCCCAGGGTTTCCGGCAACCCGGCCTCCTGCGCCGCCTGGCTGATAAACGTCAGGCTGGTGGCATGCAGCGAGCTGCCGAAGCTGGCGAACATCGGGCGGTAGTGCACTGGTTGCGGGGTGGGGATCGACGCGTTGGCGTCGCCCATCAGGCTGGAGGCGATCGCGCCGCCCTTGAGGATCAGGGTTGGCTTGATGCCAAAGAACGCCGGACGCCACAGTACCAGGTCAGCCCACTTGCCGACTTCGATGGAGCCGACGATATGGCTGATGCCATGGGTGATCGCCGGGTTGATGGTGTACTTGGCGATGTAGCGCTTGGCGCGGAAGTTGTCGTTGCCGGGGCCGTCGCCGGGCAGCGCGCCACGTTGTTTTTTCATCTTGTCGGCGGTCTGCCAGGTGCGCGTGATCACTTCGCCGACACGGCCCATGGCCTGGCTGTCGGAACTGATCATCGAGAACGCGCCGAGGTCATGCAGGATGTCTTCGGCGGCGATGGTCTCGCGACGGATGCGGCTTTCGGCGAAGGCCACGTCTTCGGCGATGCTCGGGTCGAGGTGATGGCAGACCATCAACATGTCCAGGTGCTCGTCGATGGTATTGCGCGTGAACGGCCGCGTCGGGTTGGTCGAGCTGGGCAGCACGTTGGGGAAGCCACAGGCCTTGATGATGTCGGGCGCATGACCGCCGCCGGCGCCTTCGGTGTGGTAGGTGTGGATGGTGCGGCCCTTGAGCGCGGCGAGGGTGGTTTCGACGAAGCCGGACTCGTTGAGGGTGTCGCTGTGGATCGCCACCTGCACATCGTATTGGTCGGCGACGCTCAGGCAGTTGTCGATACTGGCGGGCGTGGTGCCCCAGTCTTCATGCAGCTTCAAGCCGATGGCGCCGGCCTTGACCTGCTCGATCAACGGCTCCGGCAAGCTGGCGTTACCCTTGCCGGTGAAGCCGATGTTCATCGGGAACGAGTCACTGGCTTGGAGCATGCGCGCCAGGTGCCAAGGCCCTGAGGTACAGGTGGTGGCGTTGGTGCCGGTCGCCGGGCCGGTGCCGCCGCCGATCATGGTGGTGACGCCACTGGTCAGGGCCTCTTCGATCTGCTGCGGGCAGATGAAATGCACATGGGAGTCGATGCCGCCGGCGGTGAGGATCATGCCTTCGCCGGCAATCACTTCGGTGCTGGCGCCGATGGCCATGGTCACGCCGGGTTGGATATCCGGGTTGCCGGCTTTGCCAATGGCGTGAATGCGGCCGTTCTTGAGGCCGACGTCGGCCTTGACGATGCCCCAGTGATCGATGATCAGCGCGTTGGTGATCAGGGTGTCGACCACCTCGTGAGCGAGCAACTGGCTCTGGCCCTGGCCGTCGCGGATGACCTTGCCGCCGCCGAATTTCACTTCTTCGCCATAGACGGTGAAGTCCTGTTCCACTTCGACGAACAGCTCGGTGTCGGCCAGGCGGACCTTGTCACCGACGGTGGGGCCGTACATGTCGGCGTAGGCTTGGCGACTGATTTTCATGTGTGTGCCCTGAAGATGTGTGTTGAATGTGAAATCGCTATCGGGGGCAAGCCCTAATGCCGTTCAGTTAAGCGTACATCGCCTTCTGTAGGAGCGAGCTTGCTCGCGAAAAACGTCAACGATAACGCGTGTTTCCTGAGTGAACGCGGCGCCTGTGAGTTCTTCGCGAGCAAGCTCGCTCCTACAAAAAAGCCTTAACTGAACGGCATTAGGGCAAGCCCCCTCCCACATTAGAGGTGGGAGGGGGCTTGCCCCCGATGAGGCCCTAAAGGTCGCCCATGATCCGTCCGGCAAACCCGAACACCCGCCGCCCGCCGCTCAAATCAACCAGCTCGACCTCGCGACTCTGCCCCGGCTCGAACCGCACCGCCGTGCCCGCCGGAATATTCAGGCGCATGCCGCGGCTCAATGGGCGGTCAAACGTCAGCGCGTCATTGGTCTCGAAAAAATGGTAGTGCGAGCCCACCTGGATCGGCCGGTCGCCGCTGTTGGCCACGTTGAGGGTGACGGTGCGGCGGCCGACGTTGAGTTCGATGTCGCCAGGCTGGATCTGATATTCACCAGGAATCATGCAGGTTGCCCCAGGGTCTTGAAGTAGATGGCGGTCGGGCTGTAGCGCCCGTCCGGGCTTTGGCAGTAGTCGGGCAGTTCACCCAGCTTGGTGTAGCGCAGCGACTGGTAGAAAGCTTCGGCCGGCGAGCCGGCCTCGGTGTCCAGGTACAGCAGGCCGCGCTTGTGCTGGCGCGCGGCGAGTTCCAGGGTGTTCATCAACTGTTGGCCCAGGCCATGGCGGCGTGCGCTGCTGTGCACCAGCAGCTTTTGCACCTCGGCGCGGTTCAGGCCATTGGCTTTCTGGCACAGCGCCAGTTGCACGCTGGCGATCACCTGTTCATCGCGCACCACCACCCATAGCAACAGGCTGGCGTCTTCGATACTTGCCTGCACAGCGTTCAAATAGCTGCGGGCCTGGGCCTCGTCGAAGTCGGCCATGAAGCCGACCGAGGCGCCGTGCTTGACCGCGTCCAGCAACAGCTCAATCAAGCCCAGGCGGTAGTGGGCAAAACTTTCAGCATTGACTCGACGTAATTGCGCGGCGCTCATCGATCTCACTCCTTGGGCGGTTCTGCGCCCGGGTTCAAGGTCAGTTGCATAAAGGTCAGGTCGAGCCAGCGGCCGAACTTGATGCCCACTTGCGGCATCTGCCCGGTGGTCGTGAAGCCCAGGCGCTCATGCAGGCGGATCGAAGCCTGGTTGCCGCTTTCAATGGCGGCAACCATCACGTGCTTGCCGCAGGTGCCGGCGCGTTCGATCAAGGCTTGCATCAGGCGTGGGCCGAGGCCCTTGCCGCGCTGGTCGCTACGGACGTACACCGAGTGTTCGACGGTGTAGCGATAGCCTTCGAAGGGGCGCCAGTCGCCAAATGAGGCGTAGCCAACCACTTCATCGTGTTCCACCGCGACCAGGATCGGGTAGCGCTGGCCCTGGCGCGCGCTGAACCAGGCCAGGCGGTTCGCCAGGTCCACCTGTTGCTCGTTCCAGATCGCCGTGGTGTTGAGTACCGCGTCATTGTAGATGTCGCGGATTGCCGGCAGGTCGTGCTCGGTTGCGTCACGAATCATGGCCGGGCCTCAGGCAATGGGCTGGTGGACGGTGACCAGCTTGGTCCCGTCGGGGAAGGTGGCTTCCACCTGGATATCCGGGATCATTTCCGGGATGCCTTCCATCACCTGTTCGCGGGTGAGCAAGGTGGTGCCGAAGTGCATCAGGTCGGCCACGGTGCGGCCATCGCGGGCGCCTTCCATCAAGGCGGCGGAGATATAGGCGATGGTTTCCGGGTAGTTGAGTTTCACCCCGCGCGCCAGGCGCCGTTCGGCGACTAAGCCTGCGGTGAAAATCAGCAGTTTGTCTTTTTCCCGTGGGGTCAGGTCCATGGTTCAAGGTCCTTCAAAGAATGCATTCTTAAATACAACAGAGATCAAGTGTGGGAGGGAGCTTGCTCCCGATAGCAGTGGGTCAGGCAATACGTGTGCTGACTGATCCGCCGCCATCGGGAGCAAGCTCCCTCCCACATTTTGATCTTCATGTGCTCCAGATTCGTGGTGAGACCGCCTCTCGCCCAAACAGGGCGGGGCGTAACAATTTCCATAAATCGATCAACCACTGCCGCGCCAGCAATGCTTCACTGGCCAGGCAGCGGGCCACCAGCAGGCCGGGCAGTTGGGTCAGGTCGCCGCGCACCGCGTGGGGCAGTGAACGGCATTGTTCAAGCAATTCGCCAGGGATTTCGCCAGTCACCAGCAACGTCGCAAACACCGGCTGCCCATCCAGCCCGATGGGTGAGTCCAGCAAACCATCGGCGCCCACAATGCGCTGGCGTTCATGCCAGAGCAACTGGCCGTCGCGGCGGATATCCAGGTGCGATTGGAAGTGGCCCAGGTCGAAACGCTCACCACTGGCCGGGCGGCCGAGGGCGACCACGTCCCAGTAGAACAGGCGGGCATCGCCTTGCAGCTCGATACGCGTGGTGAGCTCGGCCTGGGCGGCGCTGAATACGATGGTTTCCTGGGGCAGCCATTCCAACGTGGCGCCGGCTTCTACGGTGAGATCGAGTTGCTGAAACGCCGGGCCGCTCGCGCGATACCACTTGGCAGCGCCAGGGCTGGTCAATTGCGCCCAGGCGCCCGCGCCGACGTGGGCGCTGATATCCAGGCGATCGCCGCCGGCAATCCCGCCGGGCGGGTGCACGATGATGTGCTGGCACACTTCGGGGCCTTCGGCGTACAGGTGCTTTTGCACCCGCAGCGGGCCGTGGTGGCGGCGCATCACCGGGCGCGTGGTATCGCCGAAACGCGCGTAGCCGAGTTCCAGCGCGGCATGCCAGCTGGGGGTGAACAGGGCGGGGGAAACGGGCAGGTTCATGGCTCAGGCTTATTGTCAGGACGCTACAGATTAGATGGTTACGAGACCGCGTACACCGTCACTTTCCATATTTTCACCGCGGCCTTGCTGCACGATTTCGCCACGCGACATCACCAGGTACTGGTCGGCCAACTCGGCGGCGAAGTCGTAGAACTGCTCCACCAGCAGGATCGCCATATCGCCCCGCGCGGCAAGCTTCTTGATCACCGCGCCGATTTCCTTGATCACTGACGGCTGTATGCCTTCGGTGGGCTCATCGAGGATCAACAGGCGCGGGCGACTGGCCAGGGCGCGGCCAATGGCCAACTGTTGCTGCTGGCCGCCGGACAAGTCACCGCCACGCCGATGCTTCATTTGCAGCAACACCGGGAACAGTTCGTAGATAAACGCCGGCACTTCCTTGGCCTCGGAGCCAGGAAAACGCGACAGCCCCATCAACAGGTTTTCTTCCACGGTCAGCCGCCCGAAAATCTCCCGGCCCTGGGGCACATAGGCGATCCCGGCGTGTACACGCTGGTGCGGCTTGAAGCCGGTGATGGCCTGGCCTTCCCAATTCACCGCGCCCTCTTTGGCCGGCAGCAAACCCATCAGGCACTTGAGCAGGGTAGTCTTGCCCACGCCGTTACGCCCGAGCAGGCAGGTGACTTCGCCGACCTTCACGTCGAAAGACAGCCCTCGCAGGATGTGGCTACCGCCGTAGTACTGGTGCAGCTTGTCGACTTGCAACATTCTCAAAACCTCCTCAATTCCCTGTAGGAGCGAGCTTGCTCGCGAAAAACCTGAGGGCGCCGCGTGCATTCAGGCTGCTCGCGTTATCGTTAACGATTTTCGCGAGCAAGCTCGCTCCTACAGAAAAGCGAACTCAGCGCCCGAGGTACACCTCGATCACGCGCTCGTTTTCCTGCACCTGCTCCAACGAGCCTTCGGCCAGTACGCTGCCCTGGTGCAGCACCGTCACATGGTCGGCGATCGAACCGACAAAGCCCATGTCGTGCTCCACCACCATCAGCGAGTGCTTGCCCGCCAGGCGCTTGAACAGTTCGGCGGTGAATTCGGTTTCCGCGTCGGTCATGCCGGCCACCGGTTCATCCAGCAGTAGCAGTTGCGGGTCTTGCATCAGCAGCATGCCGATTTCCAGGAACTGCTTCTGGCCGTGGGACAGCAACCCCGCCGGGCGCTGCACCGAGGCGGTGAGGCGGATGGTGTCGAGCACTTCATCGATGCGGTCTTTCTGCTCACCACTCAGGCGCGCACGGAGGCTGGCCCATACGGATTTATCGGTCTTCTGTGCCAGTTCCAGGTTCTCGAACACGCTCAAGGCTTCGAACACCGTGGGCTTCTGGAACTTGCGGCCGATACCGGCCTGGGCGATCTGCACTTCGCTCATGCTGGTCAGGTCGAGGGTTTCGCCAAACCAGGCCTTGCCGTGGCTGGGCCGGGTCTTGCCGGTGATCACGTCCATCAGCGTGGTCTTGCCTGCGCCGTTGGGGCCGATGATGCAGCGCAATTCACCGACACCGATGTACAGGTTGAGGTCGTTGAGCGCCTTGAAACCGTCGAAGCTGACGCTGATATCTTCCAGGGTCAGGATCGTGCCGTGGCGCGTGTCGAGGCCCGTCCCGGCCGCCTGGCCGATACCGATCGCATCGCGACCGCTGCCGGCATCAAGGATAGGTTCGAGCATAAATTCCGCCGTCGCAGTGATTCTCATGGTTCACCCCGTTTCTTCAGCAGGCCGATCACGCCCTTGGGCAAATACAAGGTGACGATGATGAACAGCGCCCCGAGGAAGAACAGCCAGTATTCCGGGAACGCCACGGTGAACCAGCTCTTCATGCCGTTGACCACGCCAGCGCCGAGCAGCGGCCCGATCAAGGTGCCGCGTCCGCCCAGGGCCACCCATACCGCAGCTTCGATGGAGTTGGTCGGCGACATTTCGCTGGGGTTGATAATGCCCACCTGCGGCACATACAACGCGCCCGCCAGGCCGCACAGCACCGCGCTCAGCACCCACACGAACAGCTTGAAGCCGCGTGGGTCGTAGCCGCAGAACATCAGGCGGTTTTCCGCATCGCGCAATGCCGTCAGCACCCGGCCGAACTTGCTTTGCGCCAGGCGCCAGCCGATGTACAGGCTGGCCACCAGCAACAGCACCGTGGCCACGAACAACACCGCGCGCGTGCCCGGTTCGGTAATGCCAAAGCCGAGGATGCTGCGAAAGTTGGTGAAGCCGTTATTGCCGCCGAACCCGGTCTCGTTGCGAAAGAACAACAGCATCCCGGCGAAGGTCAGGGCCTGGGTCATGATCGAGAAGTACACGCCCTTGATCCGCGAGCGGAAGGCGAAGAAGCCGAACACCAATGCCAGCAAGCCCGGTGCGAGCACCACCAGGCACAGCGCCCAGAGGAAGTGTTCGGTGCCGACCCAATACCAGGGCAATTCGGTCCAGGATAAAAACGTCATGAACGCCGGCAACCCGTCACCGGAGGCCTGGCGCATCAAGTACATGCCCATGGCGTAGCCACCGAGGGCGAAGAACAACCCGTGGCCGAGGGACAGCATGCCGGCGTAGCCCCACACCAGGTCGAGTGCAAGGGCCACGATGGCGTAGCAGAGGATCTTCCCCACCAGCGTCAGCGTGTAGGCCGATACATGCAGCGGGTTTTCCGGCGCCAGCAGCGAACACAACGGCAGGGCCAGCAGCAGGGCCAGGATCACGGCGCCGACGGCAATCGTCACCTTGGGGCCGGCCTTTTGCGTGGCGGTGAGCATCAATGGCTGGTTCATCAGTCGATCACCCGTCCTTTCAGTGCGAAGAGTCCTTGCGGGCGTTTCTGGATAAACAGAATGATCAGCGCGAGGATCAGGATCTTGCCGAGTACGGCGCCGATTTGTGGTTCCAGGATCTTGTTGGCGATGCCCAGCCCGAACGCCGCCATGACGCTGCCGGCCAACTGGCCGACCCCGCCGAGCACCACCACCAGGAACGAGTCGATGATGTAGCTCTGGCCCAGGTCCGGACCGACGTTGCCGATCTGGCTCAGCGCCACACCGCCCAACCCGGCGATGCCGGAGCCGAGGCCAAAGGCGAGCATGTCCACGCGCCCGGTGGGCACGCCGCAGCAGGCGGCCATGTTGCGGTTCTGGGTCACGGCACGCACATTCAGGCCCAGGCGCGTCTTGTTCAGCAGCAGCCAGGTGAGCACCACAACAAACAGTGCGAACGCGATGATCACGATGCGGTTGTACGGCAACACCAGGTTGGGCAGCACCTGGATGCCACCGGACAGCCAGGCGGGGTTGGCCACTTCAACGTTCTGCGCACCGAACACCAGGCGCACCAGTTGGATCAGCATCAGGCTGATGCCCCAGGTGGCGAGCAGGGTTTCCAGCGGACGCCCATACAGGTGACGAATCACCGTGCGTTCCAGGGCCATGCCGATGGCGGCGGTGACGAAGAACGCCACCGGCAGCGCGATCAGCGGGTAGAACTCGATGGCCTGGGGCACATAGCGCTGCATCAGCAACTGCACCACGTAGGTGGAGTAGGCACCGAGCATCAGCATTTCGCCGTGGGCCATGTTGATCACGCCGAGCAGGCCGAAGGTGATCGCCAGGCCCAGGGCCGCCAGCAGCAGGATCGACCCCAGGGACATGCCGCTGAAGGCCTGGCCGAGGATTTCACCCAGCATCAGTTTGCGTTTGACCTGCGCCAGGCTGGTCTCGGCGGCGGTGTGCACGCTGGCGTCGGCTTCCACGCCGGGGGCGAGCAGGGCTTCGAGGCGGGTGCGGGCCAGCGGGTCGCCGGTGCTGCCGAGCAAGCGCACGGCGGCCAGGCGTACCACTGGGTCGGTGTCCACCAGTTGCAGGTTGGCCAGTGCCAGGCTGAGGGCGGTGTGCACGTCCTCATTGGTTTCGGCGGCGACCTGCTGGTCGAGGAATTTCAGTTGCGCCGGTTGCGCGGTTTTTTGCAGGGTTCGCGCAGCGGCCAGGCGTACCTTGGGGTCGGCGGCGAGCAGTTGCTGGCTGGCCTGTACGTTGTCGATCAGGCCGCGCAGGCGGTTGTTCAGGCGTACGGTCTTGGTTTCACCGTTGAGCGTGAGCTGGCCTTGTTGCAGCGCGTCCACCAACTCGATGCGCGCCGGGTCGGGTTGGGCGGCCCAGTCCTGGAGCAGCTTGGCTTGTTGCGCGGGGTTGGCGGCCAGGAAGTCTTCGGCGTCGCCTGCATGTGCCGCCAAAGGCAGCAACAGCAGCAATGCCAGGAAATAGCGATTGAGGGCAGCGGGCATAAACAAATGTCCTAGTCATGCGCGGACAGTGTGGGAGGGGGCTTGCCCCCGATAGCAGTGGGTCAGTGACAAGTGCATTGCCTGACACGCCGCTATCGGGGGCAAGCCCCCTCCCACAGTTGACCTGTGGTGGGGCTTAGTTGCTCTTCACCGCATAGTCCGGCTTCTTGTCATTGCCAGGGATGTACGGGCTCCACGGCTGTGCCCGGATCGGCTCCTGGGTCTGCCACACCACGGAGAACTGACCGTCGGCCTGGATCTCGCCGATCATCACCGGCTTGTGCAGGTGGTGGTTGGTCTTGTCCATGGTCAGGGTAAAGCCCGACGGTGCCGCGAAGGTCTGGCCGGCCAGGGCTTCACGCACTTTGTCGACGTCGGTGGACTTGGCTTTCTCGGCGGCCTGGGCCCACATATGGATGCCCACATAGGTGGCTTCCATCGGGTCGTTGGTCACGGCTTTGTCCGCGCCCGGCAGGTTGTGTTTCTTGGCGTAGGCTTTCCAGTCGGCGACGAATTTCTGGTTGACCGGGTTCTCTACCGACTGGAAGTAGTTCCAGGCCGCGAGGTTGCCCACCAACGGTTTGGTATCGATGCCGCGCAGTTCCTCTTCACCTACCGAGAACGCCACCACCGGTACGTCGGTGGCCTTCAGGCCCTGGTTGGCCAGCTCTTTGTAGAACGGCACGTTGGAGTCGCCATTGACGGTGGAGATCACCGCCGTCTTGCCGCCAGCGGAGAACTTCTTGATGTTGGCGACAATGGTCTGGTAATCGGCGTGGCCGAACGGGGTGTAGACCTCTTCGATATCTTTATCCGCCACGCCCTTGGAATGCAGGAACGAACGCAGGATCTTGTTGGTGGTGCGTGGGTACACGTAGTCGGTGCCCAGCAGGAAGAAGCGCTTGGCGCCGCCGCCTTCTTCGCTCATCAGGTATTCCACCGCCGGGATCGCCTGCTGGTTCGGCGCCGCACCGGTATAGAACACGTTAGGCGACATCTCTTCACCTTCGTATTGCACCGGGTAGAACAGCAAGCCGTTGAGCTCTTCGAACACCGGCAGCACCGATTTGCGCGACACCGAGGTCCAGCAGCCGAACACCACGGCGACCTTGTCCTGGGTCAGCAACTGCCGACCCTTTTCAGCAAACAACGGCCAGTTGGACGCCGGGTCCACCACCACGGGTTCGAGCATTTTGCCGTTCACACCGCCTTTGGCGTTGATCTCGTCGATCGTCATCAAGGCCATGTCTTTCAGCGAGGTTTCGGAGATCGCCATGGTCCCTGACAGCGAGTGCAGGATGCCGACCTTGATGGTTTCTGCGGCCTGTACGGTCCAGGTCAGACCCATGGCGGCAATGGATGCCGACAACGTTAACGCCTTGATCAAGCTGCGAAGCTGCATGGTGCGATCTCCGAGAGTGAGTGATTATTTTTCTGGGGCGCACGAACCGCCCGCCAACGTGGCTGTTTCGGTGATTGCAAAGGCTGTGCCCGGTCAGCGCCCGGTATGAAAGCGGCCTCTTTACGGGGCATTTGCAAAGGCGGTTGTTCCAATGTGGGGCTGAAATGTCAGCGTGGGGCCTGCATCGGCACCGTTCTGGTGCTTTGCGCTGCGTCGCGTGTGAGGAGGGGCTACGCCAGGTCTACACATGTAGTGCCTGGCGCCTGGCGGGGGTGTTCAAAATCGCTGGACGGGGTGCGACATCCGTCAAGCGCCCACATCCGTCTACCAGCCGTCAGGAGTACAGGAGTTGGACAACCCATTATTCAGAGATGTGCGTTCAGCGCATGGCACCCATGTTGCCGTATTACCGCCGCTTAGCCCTCCTTTCATCACGGCGGACGACGCCGCCCGCTGGGCTCAGCAACACGTGGGCAAGAGTGTCGGCGACAAAGAGTTCGGGGGTGCGATTTTCAAGAAGGACAATCACTTTTTCGCCACGCGTCCCGTGGAGGGTGGGGAGGTCACGTTTGACCATCGCGAGATAATGGCCGTGGATGAACGCGATCATTTCATCGCCCCGGCTGGCTACACCTGCGCGGCGTTGTACCACTCCCACCCTGCGCACGCCGACAGGATCAAACAGCATAACCCCACCTTTACCGACGATCAGGCCGCCGTCTTTACAAGCTTTTTTTCGCCGGCCGATATGGTGTTTATCATTGAGCATCGCCAGTCGGTACCGGCCCACTATTTGTGTGGGCCGACCGGCACGCTGTTGAAATACACCACCAGTGGCAATGCCCTGGAAAAGACGCTGCTGCAAGGCTTGAAAGGTCAGGTGCCGCTGGCAGCCAGTGCGGATTTTGAGAGCTTTATCTGGCAGGTCGCCGAGGGCGGCGATCTTCGGGTGGTGGTGGCCGATGCCTTGTGGGGGCAAGTGCGTGGCCGGGTAAAGCGCGGTTGGAGAATCAAGTCGCCGGTCGGGCCGCTGGAGACGGTACAGGAACAACCGTTTTTTACCCGGGTATTCAAGCGCCCCGAGTTGGCCGTGCTCGCCGCGTTGGAGAGCACCCCGGCGACCGTCACGGGGCGCACAGTGGGGTTTGTGCTCAAGCATGTCCAGAAGGACACCTACGTCGCCACTCGGCCGCAGGCGCCGGGCCCGGTGCTGTTCTCGCCGGCGAGCCTGTTCCCCAAGCGTCCCGACGGTAAACCCCGGCTACCCTCGCAGTTCCGCCTGGAGGCCATCTACTACCGGTCCTGGCCGCAGCCAAGTGATTTTCCGTCGAAAGAACCCTGGATGTACTCGGCGTTCTTTACGCCGGCGCAACTTGTTGCGGGCATTACCCAGGCCCGCAACACCGCCGATATCCAGGCCGACACCCGTGGCCTGGCGCTTTACATGGAGGCCAGCGACGGGGCCGTGCTGAAACTCCAGTTGCCCGGTGCCGTAGAGGCTGAAGAATTGGTGGACGAGGGCCCCGGCGGGGTGTTCAACGACAAGGGCGCCCAGGCCGAGATGATCGCTGGCACGCTGACCCCGCGTGGTTTTGTCCGGCGGGTGATCAATACGTGCAGCCTGTCGGTGGTCCGGCCCGGTGAACTCTGGCGACGCGTAGGGGAGGTGGACAATCGCTCGTCGTTACTCACGCCGTTTTATCAAGCGGTACTCAGCCCGACGTTTCTCTCGGCCACGGACGCTGCGGTGTATGCCCACGAGAAAGTGGGTGGTCGGCGGGACCGATCCTATGGTGGCTACATTCTCAAGAGCGAAGATGGCCGCTTCATTATCACTGAGCCGATGGAAAGCCAGGTCAACCCTTTTGCCTCGGCGCTGTTTTTCCCCGCGGGCGACCAGGGCCCGCTGGTTCCTCCTGAACCCTATGTGATTCATGGGCGCTATGGTTCCCACGTGGCGTTGTCCATGGTGCATCCCGACTGGATCGAGCAGCGCCGTTGGACGCGGGAAGAGGCCGAGATCAACCTGCAGGTGTTTTCCGCCGAAGAGCTCCATGGGGTGATCCAACAAGGTCGTCCGGCGTATCTGTCGGCAAGCGAGGCATGCCTCTTGGCGTATACGCCAAGCGGTTCGGCAAATGAAACCGTGCTGTTGAACGGTGTCGTGCCGGAGCCTGGTGGCAGCAGGGCTCAACAGCGCCTGGACAAAGGGCTGATCAAACCTGCGCAATGGGTTGGCCGGGTGGCCGAGACCGGAGGTTTACAGGTTATCCAGGGGAATGCGCTGTGGGGGCCGCGTTCTCCCGTGTATTCAGACTGGACACCGAACTTCACCTACGCAGACCGGGCAGGTCCGCCCGACTTCATCACCTATGGCGCGATTTTCTCCACGGCAGAGGAGGCCGCCCGGGACCTGCATGCCCGGGTTCATGGGTGCAACCGGGCCACTGAGTCCTGTTACGCGTTCATTCTCAAACACACGCAAAACGAGCAGTACATCGCGACTCAGGTGATGGATGTGACGACGTCTATCAAGCTGTTTTCGCGCAATGCGTTGTTTGCGAGGACGGATAAGGGCTATGTATTCCCGCCAGGGTTCATGCTCCGCGCGCTGTTTCGCTCCCAACAATGGCAACCCACCGGGCTGACCACTTCGAAGGCCTGGTTGACGCGTTTTTTCGTATTGCCAACGGTGCTGTATTCGAGCCTTTACGACGCGAAGCGTTTTGGCGAGCTATACAACGCCGGGGACAACTTGCCGATCTATTTCTCCACCGAGGAGGGCGCGTTGCTGCGCTATCGCCTGCCGGGGCCGTTTGCGTTCGGCAGCGGCGGCGCGCTTGAAAAAGAACTGGAGGCCACTCAAACCGCGCTGGCCAGTGGTGCCAAGACACCGCTGGACTTTGTCCGGGAATGGGCCAAGCGCGGTCAGTTGCATGTGGTACGCACCAGCCAGTGTTGGGACGAGCGGGGCGCGGTCAATGAGCATTGGCAAGGGTATGCAACGCTCATGCGACGACGCCTGAGCCCCGCATTTGCCGAACCGGACGATGCCGTGCGGCATGTGCGCACGTTGATTGGTGACAATCGTCAACGCGCCTATGGTGGTGTAGTGCTGCGCCTCGGCAATGGGCTGTTCGTCGCCACGGCGCCCTTGGCGATACCGCCTCAAGGTTTTGTGCTCAATTGGATCTTCCCTGACCAGGCGGTTTCGAAAGGCTTGTACCCCGAGGGGGCGACCGTTGTCGGGCGTTACCGCTCCACGCTTGCGCGTGAGGTGCCGATCCTATTGTCTGCGACCGAGAAGGCCATCTACACCAGCATGGTACCCACCAGCGTGCTGTCGAACCTGTTGCGGCGTGAAGTGCATGTCAAGCGTGAGTACCTGATCGGCTCCGATGGCGTCTTGTTGAGCTACAACCTGACGGACTCCCCCGAGGAACAGACGCTCAAAGCGGATCTGGCTGCGCTCGACCTGGTCAAGGGCGACGTTGGGGATAACCTCATCGAGCGGCGGATTCGCAGTGGCGAACTGCTGCCCACGCAGTTTGTGTCGCGGGTGGCGAAGGCGGGCGAGTTGAGGGTGGTTGAAGGGAGCCGGTACTGGGGACCGCCCAGGCGCTTGCTCGGCGAATTTTCCGCATTCGTTTATCAATGGCCAGGGCTCTTGATTCGGGGCTCCTTGGCTGACCCCGCGTTCAGCCCGGTGTTCACCCAGGCCGACGACGCCGTGAGTTCAGTGCTGCCACCGTCTGACGCGAGAGAATGGCTGACGTTTGGCTATCTGCTCAAGTCAACCCGGAAAGAGCACTACAGGGTCACGCTGCCGTTGCAACGGCAGGACTTCTCCCGGCTCGAGCAGGTGTTCCCCTACGCGCAGTTGCCTCAGGGCTATGCCATTGTGGGGTTGTATCTGTGTGCCTCCAGCGCAGCCATCGGCAAGGCTGGTGACCCCATGGGGCGCAGCTTTTTTTGGCCGCGCGACATTGCCGATGGGCTGAGTTTCGTCAAGAAAACCGCAGATGAAGGTTATTGGCCGTTGTATCTGCGCTGCGCTGACGATGCTTTGCTCAAGTTTCAATTTGATGGCCTCGACCGGTCGGTGATGTTTTCCAGTGAAACGACCAAGCTGCACAGTTACTTGCGGGGTGGGGCGCTGCAACTGGTCGACTATGTGCACAGCCTGGCGGTCAAGGGCACGCTGGATGTCGTGGAAACGAGCCCGGTCTGGAACGGTCGAGGTCGCATTGACACCTCCTGGCAACCGGGCGCCGCCGCTGTGTATGTCTATGGCTTTCCGGCGCCTCTACTGGTGTGCGGACCGGTGTGTGCCCATCCTGATGACGCCGCACGGCACGCTCAGGGGTTGTCTGCCGGGTTTGCCGGCAAGACGCTCCTGGGCGGCGTGCTCAAGGTCGCCGGCACCAACGATGTGTGCGCGGTGACGCCGATAGAGGAAGACCAAAGCACGGCGTTGACGGTGCCGGCGCTGTTTGCAAGTGGCGGCGGCCTGGCGCTGGCGTCGGCCCATCCAGCCGGTTACTACCAGGTCGTGGCCGTGCAGTCGTTCTATAAGGCAATGGCGGTTTCAGCGGGTGCCGAGGTTTTCGAAAGCACTCTCAGGGCCAACTTCATCGCCGAGGCGGATTTGAAGGCGATGCTGGACACTCTGCGAATGAACGAGCCGTCAGCCGAGGGATGCTATTTCATCAGCCGAGGCGGCGCATTGCTCAAGTACTTGCCGACCAACCCGGCGACAGAACACACACTGGCCGCCACGGGGCCCCAACGTTCTGCGACTCAATTGATCGGAACGCTGAGGGCAAACGGAAAGCTGTCGGTGCTGGAGACCGATGCTTTCTGGACGCGTCTGGGGGAGTTGGGGGATGAATGGCAAATCAAGGATGTAGGCGCCCAACCTGAGCCTGAAGACGTCCAGTACGGTCGAGACAGAGATGAACTTTGACCCCCGGTGACAAAGAGCCTGAAGGATGAAAAGAAATCCTTTGGCAACGCTGGAACAGGGCCATGACGGCGCCCCCGAGGGGCGGTGAAAGGGCCAGGATCAACGAACCGCCGCTGCCCAGGCCGTGTTGCCGGTGGCCTGGGCGCGGCGCCTGTTTCATGCGGAGCGGGAAGCAGATTTGTCGGGGTTGAAAAAACGCGTCAACACCAGGCGATCCAAGGCCCATACGGTTATCAGCGACGCGCCCACCAAGGGAAAAATGATCGCCAACCCGAGCATGATCACCAGGGCGGTTTTCCACTTCGGCAGGTCATGGCGCAGCGGCGGAACGCCCAGGCCACCCTGTGGCCGGCGTTTCCACCAGATCACCACGCCACTGACCGCACTGAGCAGGATCATCAGGCAGATCAGCAGCACGATCAGTTGGTTGACCCAGCCGAACATCTTGCCCTCATGCAGCATCACACCGGTCTCGGTCGCGCGTGCGACGATGCCGTAGTGTTCCCAGCGCACGTCGGCCAGCACCTTGCCGGTGTATTGATCCACATGCAGGGTGGCGTCGTTGCGCGGGTCGTCGGCGAATACCGCGATGGTGAACACACCGTCGGCCGTGGTGGGGAACGTGATGCTGTAGCCGGGTTCGACCTTGCGTGCGTTGGCCAGCTCGACCACCTGTTGCAGGCTGACCGTGGGCGCGGCGGGAGCGGCGTGCATGGCACCGTGCTGCATGTGCTCGGCATGGTCGCCGGACATCGGCATCGGCGTGTTTTCCATGGCCCAGGGCACGGTCTGCTGAGTCGCCGTGTTGAGCACCCGCGCCTGCTGGTCTGACTGCGGCACGTTGTTCCACATCGCCGCCGGGAAGGTGTTCCACAGGTCAGCGTATTGCTTGCCCCAGAAGCCCGTCCAGGTCATGCCGCTGAGCAGCATCACCAGCAAGAAGGCCGCGCCCCAGAAACCGGCGACCGCGTGCAGATCGCGCCAGAACACACGGCCACGACTGCGGAACCGTGGCCACAGCACCCCGGCCGAGGACTTGCCGCGCGGCCACCACAGGTACAGGCCGGACACCACCAGCATCACGCCCCAACCGGCGGCAAGCTCCACCAGGCGATCGCCGACGGTGCCGATCATCAGCTCGCCATGCAGGGCGCGGGCGATGGCCTGCAGGTTGTACTTGGCATCCTGCTTACCCAGTACCGTACCGCGATAGGGGTCGACAAAGACCGTCACGTCGCGGCCGCCAGCGTGCATGACGAACTGTGCGCTGCTGGTGGCGTCGGCCGGTGGCAAGTACTTGCTGAGCTTGCCGTGGGGAAAGGCCGCCTGGGCCCGTTGCAGTTGCTCATCGGCACTCAACGCGTGCTCGGCGGTTTGCACCTTGAGCAGGTCGCCATACATCAGCGGGTCGAGCTGGGGCTTGAACAGGTAGATGATGCCGGTCAGGGCCAGCAGCACCATGAAAGGGGCGACGAAGAGCCCGGCGTAGAAGTGCCAGCGCCAGGCCAGGTTGTAGAAGGAGACTTTTTGAGTGGTCATTGGGGATGCTCCGCAAAGCTTGAATTGTTGTCGTTGGTCAGGCCGCCATCGGGGGCAAGCCCCCTCCCACATGTGGAATGCATTCCAATTGTGGAAGGGGGCTTGCCCCCGATGCTTTTAGAAGCTCATGTCCACCTTGGTCCAGAGCGTGCGCCCCGGTTCCTTGATGGCTTGCGGGTCGCTGGCCGGGTAGCCGAACCCCGCGTTGCCGGCCAGGTTCAAGTGCTCGGCGTAGGCCTTGCCGAACAGGTTGTCGACGCCGGTGCTGACCTTGAAGTTTTTATTGATGCGGTACGCGCCGTTCAGCGAGAACACACCAAAGCCACCGCTCTTGTCGTAGTCCTTGCCGACCACGTTGCCCGCGTTCTGGTCGATGCGGTTTTGTGCGGCGACCACGCGCCACAGGGCGCCGGCACTCCAGTCGTCCTCGCTGTAGGTCAGGCCCAGGCGTGCGTCCAGGGGCGGCATTTGCGGCAGGGCCTTGCCGTCGCTGCTGTTCTTGCCCCAGGCGTAGGCGAGGGTGGCGTCGGCCTTCCAGTTTGGGGTCAGCTTGTAGGCCGCGCCCAGTTCGCCGCCCATGATGCGCGCATCGACATTACGTGCCTGGGACGTGGTACCCATCATCCCGGGCTGGTAGTCGAACAGGATGAAATCGCGCACCTGGCCGATGTAGCCCGAGGCCCAGGCTTCAAGGTCGGCAGTCTTGTATTGCGCGCCGAAGTCGAGCTGGGTGGTTTTCTCCGGCTTCACGCCATCGAACGCGTTGACTGATCCGACCGCCCCGGTGTTGGGGGAAAACAGCTCCCAGTAATCCGGGAAGCGCTCCGAGTGGCCCAGGCCCGCATAGAGGGTCGTGGGGGTGTCGGCCAGGTCATGCTCATACCGCACAAAGCCCGAAGGCAGAGTGTCGGCGCGGGTGTCGTTGGCGGTCGGGTTGGGGCGGGCCATCATTCCCGAGCCGGTAGTCTGGCGAAAGTCCTTGGCCGAGGCGCGGTCCAGGCGTGCGCCGGTGACCAGGCGATCGCGGTCGGCGGCGTACCAGGTCAGTTCGCCGAACACGCCGTAGTTGTGGAAGTTGGCGTCCTTGTTGCGTGGCAGGTCCTTGTAGGTATCGATGCCCATGCTGCTGCGCTGGCGGTGTTCGTTGGTCTGCGCGTCCAGGCCACTGATGAGCTGTACGTCGGCCCAGCGCCAGGTGGCCTTGATGCGCGCGCCGAGGGTACGGCGGTCAACGTTGGAGGCCATGGGCCCGGCCATCATCCCGGTGCCCGACGGGACGCGCAGGCTGTAGTTGTCCATCACGTGGTCGGCGTAGTTGTAGTAGACCTGGGCTTCGACCTTATCCAGTACCTCGCCGAGATTGGATTTCTCGAAACGCAGGCCCAGGCTTTCGCGCAGGAACTGCGAGCCATCCATGCCACGCCCGGCGTAGCGCGCCTCGCCATCGCCACGGCCGGCGGTGAGTTCGAGCAGGGTATCGGCGTCGGGGGTGAAGCCGACCGCGACGTCGCCGTTCCATTTGTCATAGCGCGAGGCGACGGTGTCGTTGTTGCCGTCCTTGTAGTCGTCGGCATGCGCCTGGTTGCCGATCACCCGCACATAGCCCAATGGCCCCCCAGCGGCGGCATCGATGACTTTGTCGAAGCGGCCGTTGGAGCCGGCCAGCACACTGGCATTGAGCCGCGTGCCGAGTTCGCCGAACTGCTCCGGCTCGCGCTCGAAGAGAATCGTGCCCGCCGAGGCGCCGGGTCCCCAGAGCACGGTCTGCGGGCCTTTGATCACGGTGAGCTTGTCGTAGGTTTCCGGGGAAATATACGAGGTGGGCGCATCCATCCGCCCTGGGCAGGCGCCGAGCATCATGCTGCCATTGGTGAGGATGTTCAGGCGCGAACCGAACATGCCGCGCAGCACCGGGTCGCCATTGGTGCCGCCGTTGCGCACCAGGGCAAAGCCGGGGATGGTCTTGAGGTAGTCGCCGCCGTCGCTGGCGGGCACCGGTTGGCGCGGGTCCTTGGGGTTGGTGACCACGGTCAGTGGCGAACTGGGAGCGATCGCGGTGATCACGGTGGGCGTCAGCTCATGCTCGGCGTGCTCATCGGCCTGAGCGTGGGGGGCGAGCAGGGCGCCGCATAGGGCAGCGAGCACAGAAGTACTTCCCAAACGGGAGTCAGCAGTAAACCTGGACATACACATTCCATCTATCAATCGTAAACAACACGGCCAGCAGCCTGCGGCTGTCTGTCTAAAGTCGGCCGGGGTGAAGTAACGGTGTTAAGGGTTTACGAGGCGATGGGGGGCGCGCGGCTGCGAGCGCCGGGGAAAATGCTCTGCCGGGCATGGCCCAGGCGCGGGGAGGGGGTGAGGGCATTGGCCGGCGGTGGGGCGCCGAGGGCCATGAATGACACGCTGCCCGGCAGGGCCGGGCAACTGAAGAGCAGGCTGCAATAGCCGCACTTTTCCCAGAGGACGTGATGCTCGTCGGGCGTCTTGGTTGGCTTGGACTCGCCATGGCAGTTGGGCATGTCCATCGACATGGCCATGGACATACCGGCGTGCTGATCCGTCGGCATCGCTTGGGAAATCAGCGGACCGATAAAGATCATCAGCATGGCGAACAGGCTGATCCAACTGCCGCGCATCACGCGGCGATGTGGAGATAACCTGGCGCGAGGGGCGCCCATCGAGTGACGGCCTACTGGGCGTGCATATGCTCGTGGCCCGTCATCGGCGGCGCTTTCTGAACCGAGACTTCCACTTCAACCTTGCCGGCTTTTTCGAAGGTCAGGGTCAGCGGGAACTGTTTGCCGTCGGCCAACAGGCTGCGGTCCTTGAGGCCCAGCAACATCACATGATAGGCCATGGGCGCGAAGGTCAAGTCACCCTTGGCCGGCACGGCAACGCTGGGCACTTGTTGCATCTTCATCAAATCGCCCTGCATCACATGCTCATGCAGCTCAGCCTTGTCCGCCACCGGCGTCTCGACGCTGAGCAGGCGGTCTGGCTTCTCGCCGGTGTTATGAATCACGAAATACGCGGCGACGGTCGGCGCATTGGGCGGCAACGCCTGGGACCAGGGATCGCTGACCGACAGGTCGCCGGCCTTGTAGTCGGCGGCATTGGCAGCACTGAACACCGGCAGCAGCAACGCAGCCAGAAGCAGGGAAGATTTAAGCATGGCAGTTCTCCAGAACGGTTCTAAACGCAGTTCACTTGCGAAGACAATCAGACCGTTGGAGAGGCGCGGGGGTTAAGGCTCGGCCATTGCTGGCGCGGTGTGGGATTTTGCAACGAGGGCGGCGGCAGGCTCTGCACCGCCTCGAACCGCGTGACGTACAACTGCGGCGCATGCCCCGGCAACGCCACCAGCGACGGGGAGCCCGAGCAACACCAGCAATGCTGCATGGCGGAATGCTCGTCCTGCTGCGGCGCCGGAATTTCCAGCTTGCCCAGGGCAATCGTCTTCAGGCTGGCGCCATTGGACGAACAGAAACCACCCCACAGCAATTGCTGCACGGGGTCCTTGGATTGCTGCATTGCACTGGCCATCGGCATGGCAAACGCATTGAACAGCACTGCAAGGCAGGCGATCCAGGCAATTGCAAAGCGTTGACGGGCCATGGCGGACAATCCGTAGGGTTAAACGATCAGGTGGGTATTTAGCCTGATCGGGGGGGAGAAGTAAAAAGGGGCGGTGTGGTTTGGTGTCGCAGTCCTATCAGATCGCTGTAGCGTGAAGCTTGAGGCCCAAAGCCTTCATGACTTTCATGATAGTCGCGAACTCGGGATTGCCATTGCTGGAGAGGGCTTTGTATAGACTTTCTCTTCCGAGGCCGGCATCGCGGGCTACTTGGGTCATGCCTTGGGCGCGGGCGATGTTGTTTAGCGCTGAACGGATCAGCAGACCGTCACCCGTATCTTCTTCGAAGCACGCTTCAAGATATTCGGCCATATCCTCGGGGTTTTTTAGGTGCTCCGCCACGTCGAAGTCAGTGAATTCATTCATGAGTTACTCCTTTTTTTCAAAGTCTTCTGCAATTTGTTTAGCGCGCTGAATGTCACGTTTCTGCGTTGATTTGTCGCCTCCGATCAACAGCAGGTAAACCACTTCGTCTCTGCGAGTGAAATAAACCCTGTAGCCAGGGCCATAGTGGATGCGCATTTCAAAAACGCCATTTCCGAGTGCTTCGCAGTCTCCAAAGTTGCCCCATTGCGCGTGATCCAACCTTGCCAGTACGCGTGCTCGCGCGGGTTTACTGCGTAACGAATCAAGCCATTCTAGAAAGTGTTTTGACTTCTTAAACTGAATCATCTTGGATCGTATTTCTTGGGATACAAAGTGGCAAGATGCGACGCGCTGCAAAAGCAGTGCATCCCCCTCGCGGGCGCTGACGTAAAACCGCGAGGGAGGAGGTTAGGGCGGGGGCTTTTGGCTGAGCCAGCCAGCTGGTTCGGAAGTGTTTGTAGGTAGAATCGACTTTTTGGAGGGAGGCCAAATAGCTAGTCGTTTGGCTGGTTATTCGTACAAGCAGAAATTTCCGACAGGGATTTGAGGTTGTCCCTAGGACACTCGGTCTCTAGTCTCCGTACAGCGCTGTAAACGCAGCGGACGGGCGTCGCGGCCCGGGTTTTCTAAGAGCAAAAGCGCTATCGCCTGCTTTCAGTTGATGCTTTTTTATCGTCTACTGTGCGGCTAAATGGTGGCTGTGCGCGGGATACCTTCGGGTATGCCGGGATGCCTTAGACCGGTCCGCGAACCTGCGTACAGCTGCCACCCTATCGCGTCGCGGCGAATCAGTGGCAGCTCCACCTTTCTAAGGAGCTTCACAATGATCAAACCCACCCCCAATCCCCCCGTCCGGCTGTTCACCGTGGCAGATGGCATCAGCGCCGAAGACCTGTTGGTCAACCTCAGCGAAACACTTGCCTCGGCCAACGCGCTGAGTTGCGACATCGCCTTTAACCTGGAAGGCGCACCACGCGAGGAATTACTGGGCGTTGCGCAGTTGATCGAGCTGGCGCAGTTGCTGGCTGATCGGGTACACGATGGTGTTGGGCAGATAACAGCCGCAGGCAGCGAATAACACGACTGTGATCGTCCCCACGCAGAGCAGGGGAACGATCAAATTAGGCAGTGGGAACTCCGTGTACCTGCATATCAACGCCCAGGGCTTTTCTAATCACCGCAAAAATCGCCGAGAGATTATCCATGCTTGGATTACCACTGGCTGATAGCATCCGATGCAAGCTTTTGCTCGGTTTGGCGGTTTCCTTTGCGAGTCCTTCAAAGCCCACTGTGGCGTTGACCAAATCGCGCAGAATCACACGTGAAATTTCCGGTTCACCATTGAGAAACAGTGTAGCGGCCTCATCAAGAAGAGCTTGGGCGAATTCAGGATCACGTTGAGCACGCTCGGCGATTGTGTGTTTGTAGCTGCGGGTAAGCGCCATGCTGGTTACCTCTTTTGTTTCACTTTCTTGTCACGCTGATACTGATCGATCAGCGACTTCACGGTCTTGATATCGCGCTTTTGACTGGACTTGTCGCCACCACCGAACAGAATGATTAATCGGTGGCCCTCTTGTATCAGATAAATTCGTAGGCCTGGCCCCCAGTCGATGCGGTATTCGCCGAGCCCATCGAACCATTTGGGAAACTCTGAAAAAAACTTTCTGATTTGGCAAAATACCGCGACCCCACCCACCGAGTTTCCCGATGAAGCAGATG
>NZ_JBXAFK010000068.1:0-33187 GCF_058793055.1 Pseudomonas sp. MPR-R2A5 | reverse complement strand
CCGGATAGATTTAAGCAAGCCAACCACATCGCCCGTTAATCAGTATTGCAAAAATGGGGGGGACCATAGATTTTTTTGCCTGGCGTTTGTTGATCAGGCCTTCTGCTCGAACACCACGTAGATCTTGCGGCACGGTTCCAGCACTTCCCAGGTACCGCTGAAGCCGGCGGGGATCACGAAGCGGTCGCCGGCACGCAAGGTCTTGGCGTTACCGTCGCCGTCGCGCAGTACCGAAACCCCCTGCACAATCTCGCAGTATTCATGCTCGGTATAGTTGACCTTCCACTGCCCGACTTCTCCTTCCCAAACCCCGGCGCTCATCTGGCCGCATGGGCTGTTGTAGTGGTTGTAGATGGTTTGTTCGGGGTCGCCCTTGAGGATTTTCTCGGCGGCAGGGCGGTAGCGGTCGGGCGCCGTGTTGGCCTGGCTGAAGTCGACGATGTCCTGGATGCTCATGTGCGTGTCCCGTCTGGCCTGCGGTTGGAGAGCCCAAAGTCTATGTTTATTAAAATGAACATCGCAAGGGCGTTTACCGCCGTTATGTCAAATATATTGAAACATCCCCAGCCGCTGGTTTAGGGTGGCAGCTGCCTTGAGCCGAACAGCAGGCTGGCCGGGCAAGAATTCTTTGAGGCTGCCGGGGGACATCACCTGGCCCTTGTATTCAATAAGAGGAGGACACTCGCATGACCACCCTGACCCGTGCCGACTGGGAACAACGCGCCAAGGACCTGAAGATCGAAGGCCGCGCCTATATCAATGGCGAATACACTGCCGCCGCTTCCGGTGACACCTTCGAATGCATCAGCCCGGTCGATGGCCGCCTGCTCGCCACCGTTGCCAGTTGCGATGCCGCCGACGCCCAGCGCGCCGTGGAAAATGCCCGTGCCACCTTCAATTCCGGCGCCTGGTCGCGCCTGGCACCGGCCAAGCGCAAGGCCGTCATGATCCGTTTCGCCGCGTTGCTCAAGGCCAATGCCGAAGAGCTGGCGCTGCTTGAAACCCTGGACATGGGCAAGCCGATCAGCGACTCCCTGAACATTGACGTGCCTGGCGCAGCCAATGCCCTGAGCTGGAGCGGTGAGGCGATCGACAAGATCTATGACGAAGTCGCCGCCACCCCTCACGATCAGTTGGGTCTGGTAACCCGTGAACCGGTTGGTGTCGTCGGCGCCATCGTGCCGTGGAACTTCCCGCTGATGATGGCCTGCTGGAAACTGGGGCCGGCGCTGTCCACCGGTAACTCGGTCATCCTCAAGCCCTCCGAAAAATCCCCGCTGACTGCCATCCGCATTGCGGCCCTGGCCGTTGAGGCCGGCATTCCAAAAGGCGTGTTCAACGTGCTGCCGGGCTATGGCCATACCGTGGGTAACGCGCTGGCGCTGCACATGGATGTCGACACCCTGGTGTTCACCGGCTCGACCAAGATCGCCAAACAGCTGTTGATCCGCTCCGGCGAATCGAACATGAAACGCGTATGGCTGGAGGCGGGCGGCAAGAGCCCGAACATCGTGTTCGCCGATGCCCCGGATCTGCAAGCCGCGGCCGAATCCGCCGCGGGTGCCATTGCCTTTAACCAAGGCGAAGTCTGCACTGCCGGTTCACGCCTGCTGGTGGAGCGCTCCATCAAGGATAAATTCCTGCCGCTGGTGATCGCCGCGCTGAAGGGCTGGAAGCCAGGCAACCCGCTGGACCCGGCCACTAACGTCGGCGCGTTGGTGGACACTCAACAGATGAACACCGTGCTGTCCTACATCGAAGCCGGCCATGCCGACGGTGCAAAGCTGGTGGCAGGCGGTAAGCGTACCCTCGAAGAAACCGGTGGCACCTACGTCGAACCTACGATTTTCGATGGTGTGACCAACGCCATGAGGATCGCCCAGGAAGAAATCTTTGGCCCGGTCCTGTCGGTCATTACCTTCGACAGCGCTGAAGAAGCCATCGCCATCGCCAACGACACCCAATATGGGCTGGCGGCGGCGGTATGGACGGCCGATATCTCCAAGGCGCACCTGACCGCCAAGGCCCTGCGTGCCGGCAGCGTGTGGGTCAACCAGTACGATGGCGGTGACATGACCGCGCCATTCGGGGGGTTCAAGCAGTCGGGTAACGGTCGCGACAAGTCGTTGCATGCGTTCGACAAGTACACCGAGCTGAAGGCGACCTGGATCAAGCTGTAAGCAGCGCCGCTGAACCCCTGTAGGAGCGAGCTTGCTCGCGAAAAACGTCAACGATAACGCGTGCTGTCTGGTAACACGCGGTGTCCTTGAGTTCTTCGCGAGCAAGCTCGCTCCTACAGTTCGTTTGCAACCCTGAAAAGTATCCACAGGAGCGTGGAAATGCGTTGGGCGACTTATTTCGCCGTCCTGGCCTCGGTACTCAGTGTCGGCCTGGCGCTGGGCGTGAGCATGCCACTGGTATCCCTGCGCCTTGAGGGCTGGGGCTACGGCAGTTTCGCCATCGGCGTGATGGCCGCGATGCCGGCCTTTGGTGTGCTGCTGGGTGCCAAGGTCTCCAGCCGCCTGGCCTCTTGGCTGGGCACTGCCAACCTGATGCGTCTGTGCCTATGGGCCGGTGCCGTGTCCATCGGTTTGCTGGCGATCCTGCCCAGTTACCCGGTGTGGCTGGTGCTGCGGCTGATGATCGGGGTGATCCTGACCATCGTGTTTATCCTGGGTGAAAGCTGGATCAACCAATTGGTAGTGGAGCAGTGGCGCGGCCGGCTGGTGGCGCTGTACGGCTGCAGCTATGCCTTGAGCCAGCTGTCAGGGCCACTGCTGCTGGGTGTGATCGGCACTGATCATGACTACGGTCTCTGGGTGGGTGCGGGGCTGCTGATGGTCGCGCCGCTGTTGCTGCTGGGGCGTTCCGGCGCGCCGACTGCCGATTCGTTCAGTGTGACCCTTGGTGACCTGTGGCGCTTCTGCCTGACACTGCCGGCGATTGCCTGGGCGGTGGCGTTATTCGCCGCGTTCGAAGCGATGATTCTGACACTGTTGCCGGTGTATTGCCTGCAGCAGGGCTTCACCGCCGAGATAGCCTTGGCGATGGTCAGCACCGTGGTGGTGGGTGATGCGCTGCTGCAGTTGCCCATCGGTGCCTTGGCCGATTACTTGCCGCGGCGCACGCTGTTCTTGAGTTGTGCGCTGCTGTTGCTGGCGTCGAGCCTGGCGATTCCGTTGTTGATGCAGACGGTGTTGATCTGGCCGGTGTGGGTGCTGTTCGGCGCCAGTGCCGGAGGGTTGTTCACCTTGTCGCTGATTCTGATTGGCGAGCGCTACCGTGACGATGCGCTGGTGCGCGCCAATGCCCATATCGCGCAGCTGTGGGGGATCGGCTGCTTGATCGGGCCGTTGGTGGCGGGTGCAGGCAGCCAGTGGATCAGCGGGCATGCCCTGCCTTGGCTGATGGCGGCCGGGGCGCTGGGGCTGGTGGTGCTGTTGTTGCGCCAGGGCGCATTTGGTGCTGCGCAGCCCGCTTGATCTGGAAGCAATCAACTGTGAGAGGGGGGCTTGCCTCCTCCCACATTGGATCTTCGCTGTTCTTAGAGCATGCGTTCCAGGCCGACCGAGTTGGCGAACCACGCATTGAACCGGCGCCACCAACTGCCCGGCTCGCGGGTCAAGGTGTGTAACTGACCGTTATCCTCGGTCACCCACACCACTTGGCCATTCTGCAATTTCGCCTCATAACTCAAGGCGGGTGCCATGCCTTGCAGTGCCAGGTTGCGTACGTGTTCCGCCAATTCGGGGCTGTCGACCAATACGCCCACTTCGGTGTTCCACAACACTGAGCGCGGGTCGAAGTTGAATGAGCCGATAAACGACTTCGTCCGATCAAAGATCATCGCTTTGCTGTGCAGGCTGGAGTCCGAGCCCTTGAACGTGCCGCGGCGAAACAGGTGTGGGCCGCTGCCTGCGCCAGGGGCACCCGGTTGGCGGCGCAATTCGTAGAGTTTCACCCCATGTTCCAGCAGCGCCTTGCGATACGGCTCGTAGCCGCCATGCACAGCGGGTACGTCGGTGGCTTCAAGGGAGTTGGTCAGCAGGCTGACCGACACGCCGGCGTCGGCGCGACCGGTGAGGTACACCAGCCCAGGTTGCCCAGGCACGAAGTACGCCGAGATCATGATCAGCTCGTGGTTGACGCCTTCCAGTTCCGGCGACAGTTGGGTAGTCAGCAGGAGTCGAGGATCCGGATCATTCTTGGCCAGCACCTTGCTCGGCGCGTCCCACAACGCCTGGTTCCAGGCCCAGATCAACTCGCGGCGCCAGATGTCCATGCGCGGTTTGGTCTTGTAGGCGCGTAGGCGGTTGTACAGGGCGTGGTTTTGCTGGCGGGATTGGGCCAGGGATTCCTCCAGGAGAAGCCGTGCAGTCGCCAGGTCACCTTTGGATGGCAGGTTGGAGATGAACTCATTAATGGGTTTGCTCAGGGCGCTGTTCCAGTACTGGTCGAAGCTGTGGCCCAGCTGCTCGGCCACCGGGCCCACGCTGAGCATGTCGATATCGGTGAAGTTGAGGTTGGGTTCGGCGTCGAAATACTCGTCCCCGAGGTTACGCCCACCGACGATGGCCACGCTGTTGTCCGCCACCCACAGTTTGTTGTGCATGCGCCGGTGTTGCAGCGACAGGTTGAACAGCCGCCCCATGGTCCGTGTTACGCCGGTGCTGCGCCCCAGATGCAGAGGGTTGAACAGGCGAATCTCGATCTGGGGATGAGCGGCGAGGGTGGCGATGATCTGGTCGAGGCCATCGCTGGTGGTGTCGTCCAGCAGGATGCGCACCCGCACACCACGATCAGCGGCCTTGAGCAGTTCATCCACCAGCATGCGCGTGCTGATGCCGTCGTGGACGATGTAGTACTGCAGGTCGAGGCTGGTCTGGGCGTTACGGATCAGCTCGGCGCGGGCCATGAACGCTTCACTGCTGTTGGGCAGCAGGCGAAAGCCAGAGCGGCCTTGGTAGGGCGCGGCCTGGGCCTGGATCGAGCGGCCGAACGACGAATCCTTCGCTGGCAGGGCGTCGCTGGGGATGCGTGGCGCATTGACCGTGGCGCAACCGCCCAGGGCCAGGGCTCCCAGCAGGAAAAACGGTAAAAGCCGTCGAATCATCAAGGGAGTCGCTTCCAGATCAGGGCGGTTGTCGGCATATGACGGCAATTTCCCAAGAAAGGTCAGTCGGCCGCCTCGGCCAGCAGCTTGCTCGCGGCGGTGCCGACCTTGCGCACGGCCTCTTCAATCTGTGGCGTTGGCTTGGCAGCGTAGTTCATGCGTAGGCAATTTCTGTACTTGCCGGAAGCCGAAAAGATGCTGCCCACCGCCACCTGTACGCCTTGTTCCATCAGCACGCGGTTGAGCTTGAGGGTGTCGAAGCCCTCCGGCAGTTCTATCCACAGCATGAAACTGCCTTGCGGCCGGCTGGCGCGGGTGCCCGCCGGGAAGTATCGGCTGACCCAGTCGAGCATCAAGTCACGATTACGCTGGTATTGCGTGCGCATCCGCCGCAAATGCGGTTCGAAATGGCCGCCCTTGAGGAATTCGGCGATAGCGATCTGCGGCTGGGTGGCGGTGGAGCCGGTGCTGATGTATTTCATGTGCAGCACCCGCTCCAGATAGCGACCCGGCGCGACCCAGCCGATGCGCAGGCCTGGCGCCAGGGTTTTTGAGAACGAACTGCACAGCAGCACGCGGCCGTCCTCGTCGAAGGATTTGATGGTGCGCGGACGCGGGTAGCTGTAGGCCAGTTCTCCGTACACATCGTCTTCGATGACTGCCACGTCAAAGCGCTGGGCCAGGGTCAGCAACGCTCGCTTGCGGGCCTCCGGCATGATGTAGCCCAGGGGGTTGTTGCAGTTGGGGGTCAGTTGGATGACCTTGATCGGCCACTGTTCCAGCGCCAGTTCCAGGGCTTCCAGGCTGATGCCGGTGAGCGGGTCCGTGGGGATTTCCAGCGCCTTCATGCCCAGGCCCTTGAGGGTCTGCATGGCACCGTGGAAGCTGGGTGAGTCCACCGCCACGATATCCCCGTGCTCGCAGATCGCACGGATGCTGGCGGACAACGCTTCATGGCAGCCGGTGGTGATCACGATGTCTTCGGCACTCAGTTGGCAGCCGGAATCCAATGACAGTCGGGCGATTTGCTCGCGTAATTCCATACAGCCGAGGATGTTGTCGTAATACAGTCCCGGCAGATCCTGGCGCCGACTGACGCGAGCCAGGCTGCGCAGCAGGGGCTTGAGGGTGGGTGACAATACATCCGGCATGCCGCGACCCATCTGTATGACGTCTTTGCGCGGGACTGCGCGAATCAATTCCAGCACCTGATCCCACTGGGAGATTTCCACCGGGCGCTGGGCCGGGCGGCCGATCTCGGGCAGCGCCGGCAACTCCCGACCCACCGGTACAAAGTAGCCGGACTTGGGCTTGGGCATTGCCAGGCCATTGTCTTCCAGCAACCGATAGGCCTGCTGCACGGTGCTCAGGCTGACCCCGTGCTCGACGCTTAAGGCGCGTACGGACGGCAGTCGATCGCCGGGGCGATAGAAACCCTGTTCAATGCGCGTGCCCAGTAATTCGGCGAGGTTAACGTAAAGCGTCATGGCGGTCGCTCCGGGAGACCAGTACAGATAGGGGAAAAATACAGGATTCAGCCGCGCATGGGCAGTTTCTGTATGGATTTAATAAAGAAGGGTTGGATCTGTAATGGTTTTGCCTGCTCGCCCATTCTAGTCACTCATGGCAACAAGCAAATGAGGGGCAGCAAAATGAACGGCATGAGTGATGTGCGGCTGATGTTACACAGTCAGGAATTGCAGGCTGGACAAGAGCGGGCGACGTCGCCGCGCGAGATCAGCCGCTGGAGTCTGTTCTGGCACCGCCGCCATACGCGCAAGGCCTTGCTGCACTTGACCCGCGAGCAGTTGTGTGACGTTGGGTTGACCCCAGAGCAAGCACGCCAGGAAGGCCTGAAGCCTTTCTGGCGTGATTGATCAGACCCATTCTTTAAGGCGGTGCCAGAGCATCCCCAGCGCCAACAGCGGCGAACGCAGGTGCTTGCCGCCGGGGAAGGTGATGTGCGGCACCTGGGCGAACAGATCGAAGCGGCCCTGCTGTTGGCCGCTGATGGCTTCGGCCAGCAGTTTGCCGGCCAGGTGTGTGGCGTTGAGGCCATGGCCAGCGTAGGCCTGGGCGTAATACACATTGGGTTGATCCGCCAACCGGCCTATCTGCGGCAGGCGGTTGGCGCCGATGCCGATCATGCCGCCCCATTGGTAGTCGATCTTCACGTCAGCCAGCTGTGGGAACACCTGCAACATCTTTGGCCGCATGTAGGCGCCGATGTCCTTGGGATCGCGTCCGGAATAATGGCAGGCCCCGCCGAACAGCAGGCGACGATCGGCGGACAGGCGGAAATAATCCACGGTCACCCGTTGGTCACACACCGCCATGTTCTGCGGCAACAAGTTGGCGGCTTGTACCGGGCTCAAGGGTTCGGTGGCGATGATGTAGCTGCCGGCGGGCAGCACCTTGCCGCTCAGTTGCGGGTTGAGGCCGTTCAGGTAGGCGTTGCAGGCCAGCACCAGGGTCTTGCTGCGTACGTTGCCCTGAGCGGTGTGCACGTTGACCTCGGGGCCATAGTCGATACGCGTCACTTCGGACTGCTCGAACAGGCGCACGCCCAATTGCCCGGCGGCTGCCGCTTCACCCAGTGCCAGGTTCAGCGGGTGCAGATGGCCGGAGCCCATGTCGATCATGCCGCCCACGTAGCGGTCGGAGCCGATCACGCTGCCCATCTCACTGGCTTGCAACAGGCGCACTTCGTGGCGATAACCCAGGCTGCGCAGTTCTTCGGCGTCTTCGGCCAGGCCATGCAGGTCGCGGGGTTTGTTGGCCAGGTCGCAATAGCCCCAGGTCAGGTCGCAAGGGATCTGGTAGCGTTCGACGCGTTCACGCACGATCTCCACGGCCTCCAGGCCCATGAGTTTCATCTGGCGCACGCCGTCGTTACCAATCACGTTGGCGAACTGCTCCAGCCCGTGGCCGACACCGCGAATCAACTGGCCGCCATTACGCCCGCTGGCGCCCCAGGCGATCTTGCGGGCCTCCAGCAGCACCACGCTGAAGCCGCGCTCAGCCAACTCCAGGGCCGTATTGAGCCCGGAGAAACCGCCGCCGATCACGCACACATCAGCGCTCACCTCGCCGGTCAACATCGAGTAATCCGGTTGCGGCACGCTGCTGGCGGCGTAGTAGGAAGCGGTGTGCCGGGCGCTGGCAGTCATGGGGAACATCCCTGTTTGGAAAATTTGACGCAGGATACAGCGGTCGGACGAAGCTGTCTGCGCAGGGCGTTTTGCTTCAGAATCTACGTCTATTCGCCGTTCGGTACGTGTTTCGATGAGTTGCAACAGCCAGAAAATCAGTGCGCTGCGCCGACAGATTCCTTCGTTCGAGTGCGTTCCCGGTTGCCACGATTGCTGTGGGCCGGTGACTACATCGCCCGAGGAAATGTCCCGCCTGCCGCGCAAAACCGCGGCCGAGCAGGAAGCCGCCATGGACGAGCTGAACTGTGTGCACCTGGGGCCCAATGGCTGCACGGTGTATGACGAGCGGCCGTTGATCTGCAGGCTTTTCGGCACCACCAAGACCTTGCCTTGCCCCAATGGGCGGCGGCCGGTGGAGCTGATTCACCCACGGGTGGAGAAGCAGATCCATGAATACATGGCGAGTACCCGGCAGGTGCTGGTCTGACGATGTACGCGGTCAAAATGTGGGAGGTGCTTGCTCCCACCGTTGACCCCGTTGTGTCAGTCAGTCCGGAATTGGCAGGTTCAGGCTCTCTTTCACCTCTTCCATCACGATATAGCTCTTCGACTCCCGCACATGGGGCAGCTTGAGCAGGATATCGCCGAGCAATTTGCGGTACGACGCCATCTCGGAAATCCGCGCTTTCACCAGGTAGTCAAAGTCCCCCGACACCAGGTGGCATTCCAGCACATGGGGCAGTTTCAGCACGGCGCGGCGGAACTCTTCAAAGGTGTCGCCGGATTTGTAATCGAGGCTGATCTCGACAAATACCAGCAAACTTCCCTTCAAATGCTGGGGGTTGAGCCGTGCGTTGTAGCCCATGATGATCCCTTCGCGCTCCAACCGCCGTACCCGCTCGGTGCACGGCGTGGTGGAGAGCCCGACCTTTTCCCCCAGCTCGGTGAACGAAATTCGCCCGTCGGTTTGCAGGATGCGCAGGATGTTGCGATCGATCTTGTCCAGCTCCCGCTTGGTCTGAGTGTTGGTACGCATAGGGGATACGCCTCTGTGAAAAGGGTTTTTTCCGAGAATTGTCGCCAAATATAGGCAGTTATATAGTGAAATGCACTGGCGATTGCTTTTTATACTGCGCACATCATTGCTCGAACAACACACGTCGGCGGTCAAGCCGCGATGAGGATATAAAAATGCGCGTTCTGGTCTTGGGTAGCGGCGTCATTGGTGTGGCCAGTGCCTACTATTTGGCGCGGGCTGGCTTTGAAGTCGTCGTGGTCGACCGTCAGCCTGCCGCTGCCATGGAAACCAGTTTCGCCAACGCCGGCCAGGTGTCCCCAGGCTACGCCTCGCCATGGGCCGCGCCGGGTGTGCCCCTCAAGGCTATCAAGTGGCTGCTGCAACGCCACGCCCCGCTGGCGATCAAGGCCACGGCCGATATTGATCAATACTTGTGGATGGCGCAGATGCTGCGTAACTGCACCGCCAGCCGCTACGCGGTGAACAAGGAGCGCATGGTGCGCCTGTCCGAGTACAGCCGCGATTGCCTCGACGAACTGCGCGCCGAGACCGGCATCGCCTACGAAGGCCGCAGCCTCGGCACCACCCAGCTGTTCCGCACCCAGGCCCAGCTCGATGGCGCCGCCAAGGACATCGCCGTATTGAAAGAATCCGGGGTGCCGTTCGAGCTGCTCGACCGCGCCGGTATCGCCCGTGTTGAGCCAGCCTTGGCCAGTGTCACCGATATCCTCGCCGGTGCCCTGCGCCTGCCCAACGACCAGACCGGCGACTGCCAGATGTTCACCACCCGCCTGGCCGACATGTGCAGGCAACTGGGCGTGGAGTTCCGCTTCGAACAGGACATCCAGCGCCTCGACTACGCTGGCGACCGCATCAACGGTGTGTGGATCGACGGCAAGCTGGAAACCGCCGACCGCTACGTGCTGGCTCTTGGCAGCTACTCGCCGAAGTTGCTCAAGCCGTTGGGGATCAAGGCCCCGGTGTACCCGCTCAAGGGCTACTCGTTGACCGTGCCGATCACCAACCCGGCGATGGCCCCCACCTCGACCATTCTCGACGAAACCTACAAGGTCGCGATCACCCGTTTCGACAACCGCATCCGCGTGGGTGGCATGGCTGAAATTGCCGGTTTTGACCTGTCGCTTAACCCGCGTCGGCGTGAAACCCTGGAGATGATCGTCAACGACCTTTATCCTCAGGGCGGCGATTTGACTGAAGCCACTTTCTGGACCGGCCTGCGCCCGACCACACCCGACGGCACACCGATTGTCGGCGCCACCCCGTTCAAGAATCTGTTCCTCAATACCGGCCACGGCACCCTCGGTTGGACCATGGCCTGTGGCTCTGGCCGCTTGCTGGCTGACCTGATGGCGAAGAAAACCCCGCAGATCAGCGCCGAAGGCCTCGATATTTCCCGTTACGGCAACCACCAGGAGTCCGCAAAACATGTCAATCCAGCGCCAGCTCACCAATGAGCGCATGAGCCAGATCGTTGTCCACAGCGGTACCGTGTATCTGGCAGGCCAAGTCGGCGACGACATGAGCGCCGGGATTGAACAGCAGACCCGTGAAACCCTGGCCAATATCGAGCGCCTGCTGGACCTGGCGGGTACCGACAAGACCAAGTTGCTGTCGGTGACGATCTACCTGAAAGACATCGATGCCGACTTCGCCGGTATGAACGCGGTATGGGACAAGTGGTTGCCCAAAGGTGCTGCCCCGGCCCGTGCCACGGTTGAAGCGAAACTGTGCGAACCGGAAATCCTGGTAGAGCTGTCCGTCGTGGCCGCTTTGCCATAAACAACGATCCCTCTCCCGGTGCCGACGCGGTTAGTCGGCGCCGGTTTTTTCTCCACTCTGCCGCCTAGAAGCCTGCCGCCATGCGTCCAGCCCGTGCCCTGATCGACCTCCAAGCCCTGCGCCACAACTATCAATTGGCCCGTGAAGTCACGGGGGCCAAGGCCCTCGCCGTGATCAAGGCCGATGCCTACGGCCATGGTGCCGTGCGGGTGGCCCAGGCGTTGGAAGCCGAGGCCGACGGGTTTGCCGTGGCCTGCATCGAAGAAGCACTGGAACTGCGAGCTGCCGGCATTCGCGCGCCGGTGTTATTGCTGGAAGGTTTTTTCGAAGCCGATGAGCTGCCGCTGATCATCGAGCATGATTTCTGGTGCGTGGTGCATTCGCTGTGGCAACTGGAAGCTATCGAACAGGCCACCCTGAGCAAGCCGCTGACCGTCTGGCTCAAGCTGGACTCGGGTATGCATCGCGTGGGCCTGCACCCCAAGGATTACCCAGCGGCGTACCAGCGGCTGCTGGCCAGTGGCAAAGTCGCCAAGATTGTATTGATGAGCCATTTCGCTCGCGCCGATGAACTCGATTGTGTGCGCAGCAATGAACAGGTGGCCGTGTTTGAGGCTGCGCGTCAGGGCTTGTCAGCCGAGGTCAGCCTGCGTAACTCGCCTTCGGTGATGGGCTGGCCAAACGTATCCAGTGATTGGGTTCGGCCAGGCATCATGCTGTACGGTGCGACGCCGTTTGGCGAAGACCAGGCCGTCGCCGCGCGTTTGCAGCCGGTGATGACCCTGGAGTCGAAAGTCATCTGCGTGCGTGAACTGCCGGCCGGCGAGCCGGTGGGCTACGGCGCCAAGTTCATCACGCCAAAACCGATGCGCATCGGCGTGGTCGCCATGGGGTACGCGGACGGCTACCCACGCCATGCGCCAACGGGCACGCCGGTGCTGGTGGCGGGGCAACGCAGCCAGTTGCTGGGGCGTGTGTCCATGGACATGCTATGCGTCGACCTCACCGATGTACCCCAGGCCGGCCTCGGTTCCACCGTGGAACTGTGGGGCAAGAATATTCTTGCCAGTGATGTTGCAGTCGCCGCCGAGACCATTCCCTACCAGATCTTCTGCAACCTTCGCCGTGTGCCAAGGCTCTATTCCGGGGCTTGATCGACCTCGACGAACGGAGCCGGCCAGGATTTAGGCCCAAGTGTTGTAAATACTGAACGCTGTCGCCATGATAACGCTCAATTACAACAAAGCCTGAATCCTAGGAGGCTCCCGCATTGGACGTCGGCGAACGACTGCAATCCATCCGTAAACTGAAGGGTCTTTCCCAGCGCGAGCTCGCCAAGCGCGCGGGTGTCACCAACAGCACCATTTCGATGATCGAAAAAAACAGTGTCAGCCCTTCCATCAGTTCCTTGCGCAAGGTGCTGGGCGGCATCCCTATGTCGATGGTCGAGTTTTTTTCTGAAGAGATCCTCCAGGAAATACCGACACAGATCGTCTATAAAGCCAATGAGCTGATCGACATCTCCGACGGTGCCGTCACCATGAAACTGGTGGGCCGGGCGCACCCGAGCCGGGCCATCGCATTTCTCAATGAAATCTACCCGCCAGGCGCCGACACCGGCGAAGAAATGCTCACCCACGAAGGCGAAGAAACCGGGATTCTGGTGGAAGGTCGACTGGAGTTGGTTGTCGGTCTTGAAACTTTTGTGCTCGAAGCCGGCGATAGCTACTACTTTGAAAGCACCAAGCCCCATCGTTTTCGCAATCCGTTCGACGTGCCGGCGCGACTAATCAGCGCAGCCACACCCGCGAACTTTTAACAACAGAGGCGCCCTGCCAGCGTTGCAGAGGTTCCCGCAGCCGTATTCCGCCAGGCTGAATCTCCCTTTATTTAATGGGGTTGTTTCAGCCAGGCGGGCTAACCGTTATACTTTCGCCGCCTGCGAAACCGTGGCCGCAGGCGTGAATAGCCACCATTGAGGGTGAACGCGTGAACCTAATTATGAAAATGCTGGCTGCACCAGCAACCGTACTGGCCCTATGGGCTGTCAGCGCTCAAGCTGCGACCAATGATGACATTGCCAAGCGCCTGGAGCCTGTAGGCCAGGTTTGCGTCCAGGGGCAGGAATGCAAGGGGATGGAGGTGGCTGTGGCTGCTGGTGGCGGGGGCGCCGCTAAAACGCCTGATGATGTGATCGCCAAACACTGCAACGCATGCCACGGCACCGGCCTGCTGAATGCTCCGAAGATCGGTGATACCGCTGCCTGGAAAGAGCGGGTAGGTCATCTGGATACTGTATTGGCGGAACTCAAGATCGAGGACCCGCAGAAAGGCACCAAGGGGTTGGCCCAGGTCGCCAAGCATGGCTTGAACGCCATGCCTCCGATGGGGACGTGTGCTGATTGCAGCCTCGAAGACCTTGAAGGTGCGATCAAGAAGATGTCCGGTCTGTAATCAGCCGATCTTCGTCAAAAATGCCGCTTACGAGCGGCTTTTTTGTGCCCGTAATGTGTGTTTCGAGGCTGTTCTTTGCAGCAAAGACCCTGCAAGCTCGGTCAAACCCCTAATAACGGAATGTTCAGGAGGGTCGGATGGTGCAGTTGTGTTCAATCGAGCAAGCAGTTGACGACGTACTGGCACGCTTGCCGGCGCATATCCACATGGGCATGCCCTTGGGGCTGGGCAAGCCGAACCTGTTCGCCAATGCGCTGTACCGGCGTATCGCCAAGCTGCCGGAGCGGGCGCTGACGATCTACACCGCGCTGAGCCTGGGCCGTCCGGCCTTAGGCGATGGCTTGCAGAAGCGCTTTCTCGAACCCTTTATCGAGCGGGTGTTTGGCGATTACCCCGAGCTGGATTTTCTCGCCGACCTGCACAAGGACAGTCTGCCGGCGAATATCCACGTGCAGCAGTTTTTCATGCAGCCTGGCAGCTTGCTCCACAGCACCTCGGCGCAGCAGGATTACGTGAGCAGCAACTACAGCCATGCCGCACGCGACATCAATGCCGCCGGCCTCAACCTGGTGGCGCAGTTGGTGGCCAGCAGCGCCGAACACCCCGATCGCCTGAGCCTGAGCTGCAACCCCGACATCACCCTCGACCTGTTGCCGATGATCGCCAAGCGTCGCGCCGCAGGGGAAACCATTCTGGTGGTTGGCCAGGTCCACAGCGATTTGCCCTACATGCCTGGCGATGCCGAGCTGGGCATGGACGAATTCGACTACCTGCTCGATGAAAAGGACAGCACCACCTTATTCTCCACGCCGAACATGCCCGTGGGGTTCCAGGATCACTTTATCGGCCTGCACGCCAGCACCCTGGTGCGTGATGGGGGAACCTTGCAGATCGGCATCGGCTCGATGGGCGATGCGCTGACGGCCGCGCTATTGGCGCGCCAGGCCGACAACGAAGCCTATCGCTTGCTGCTGACGGACCTGGATGTGTACCAGTGGGCGCCACTGATCAGTCGTGAGGGGGGTGTCGATCCCTTTGCCCGCGGTCTTTACGGCTGTAGCGAAATGTTCGTCAACGGTCTGCTGGTGCTGGCGGATGCGGGAATTGTGCGACGCAAGGTCTACCCCGATGTGGCAACCCAGGCACAAGCCAATGCCGGGCTCCTTGACGACGCGGCACAACCCGATGGTGTCTCGATCCACGGCGGCTTCTTCCTCGGGCCGCGCAGTTTTTACCAGCGCTTGCAGGAGATGACCTACGCCAAGCGCCAGGCATTCAACATGACCCGCATCAGCTACATCAACGAGCTGTACGGGCAGGAAGAGCTCAAGCGTTTACAACGCCTGGATGCGCGGTTTATCAACAGCGCGATTGCGGTGACATTGCTCGGTGCCGGGGTTGCCGACCAACTGGAAGGTGGTCACGTGCTCAGCGGCGTGGGCGGGCAGTACAACTTTGTTGCCCAGGGCCATGCGCTGGAAGGTGCGCGATCGATCCTGATCCTGCGCAGTTGGCGCGAGGCGGGGGGCGAGGTCAGTTCCAATATTGTCTGGGAGTACGGCCATTGCACCATCCCACGGCACCTGCGGGATATCGTCATCACTGAATACGGCATTGCCGACCTGCGTGGGCAGACCGATGCCAAGGTGATCGAGGCGTTGCTCAACATTACCGACTCACGCTTCCAGGCCGACTTGATCGAGCAGGCGCAAAAGGCCGGCAAGTTGCCCAAGGATTTCCAACTGGACCCACGCTTCAGCGACAACACGCCGGAGCGGCTCCAAGGTATCCAGGCGCGGCATCGCCGACTGTTTCCGGAATATCCGCTGGGTACTGATTTCACCGATGAGGAGCGGGATCTGTTGCGCGCGTTGAACTGGCTCAAGAGCAAATTCAAACTGACGGAGATTCTGGAGTTGGGCAAGGCGGCGCTGGATGCACCGGAGCCGGAGGCGTTTCCTGAACATCTGGTGCGGATGCGGTTGGATAAGCCGGAGGGTTTGAAGGAGGACCTCTACCAGCGTTTGTTGCTTGCCGGCCTCCAGGCTACCGCGCATTAATTGTCAGTCGGTTAAGGTTTTTTTGTAGGAGCGAGCTTGCTCGCTCCTACAGAAGGCGATGTTGGCCTAACTGACGGGCATTGGGGTTTACCCCCTCCCACATTTTGATCGTGCTCACCTGGCATTTGCTGTGTAGCAAATTACTCGATGAAGGTAACGACGCCACCTTCCAGCGACTGCACACGCGCCAGCGACTCAACCCGATAACCCTGCGCATCCAGCTCCGCCCGACCGCCTTGGAACGACTTCTCGATCACAATCCCCAAGCCCGCAACGGTCGCGCCGGCCTGCTTGATGATCGAGATCAGGGCCTGGGAGGCCTTACCGTTGGCCAGGAAGTCATCGATGATCAGCACGCGGTCACTGCTGGTCAGGTGGCGTGGCGAGATCGCCACGGTGCTTTCTACTTTTTTGGTGAAGGAATACACCGTTGCCGACAGCAGGTTTTCGGTGAGGGTCAGGGATTGCTGCTTACGGGCGAAAATCACCGGCACGCCGAGGTTCAGGCCGGTCATGATCGCTGGGGCAATCCCTGATGCTTCGATGGTGACGATCTTGGTGATGCCCGAGTCCTTGAACAGCGCGGCGAACTCGTCGCCGATCAGCTTCATCAGCGCGGGGTCGATCTGGTGGTTCAGAAAGGCGTCGACCTTGAGTACCTGATCGGAAAGCACGATGCCTTCTTCGCGAATTTTCTTGTGCAGTGCTTCCACGGAAAGCTTCCTCTAATGGCGCGTTGTGCGCCGAAAGTAGATTAAAAAGTAGTCGATTCTAGCGCTTTAACATCGCGCGTATATCCGCCAGGGCGGTGTTGCCGCGAACGGCCTTCACCTCGGTCGGGGTGTCGTCATTGCCTTCCCAGGCCAGGTCGTCCGGCGGCAGTTCATCCAGGAACCGGCTGGGGGCACAATCGATGATTTCGCCGTATTGCTTGCGCTTGGCGGCAAAGGTGAAGGCCAGGGTCTGACGCGCGCGCGTAATGCCCACGTAGGCAAGGCGTCGTTCTTCCTCGATCGTGTCGGCTTCGATGCTGGAGCGATGGGGGAGGATTTCCTCTTCCATGCCCATGATGAACACGTAGGGAAATTCCAGGCCCTTGGATGCATGCAAGGTCATCATCTGTACCCCTTCGGCGCCGTCTTCCTCTTCCTGCTGGCGTTCGAGCATGTCGCGCAGCACCAGCTTGCCGATGGCGTCTTCGACGGTCATTTCGCCGTCTTCGTCTTTTTCCAGGGTGTTCTTCAGCGCTTCGATCAGGAACCAGACGTTGCCCATGCGGTAATCCGCGGCCTTGTCGCTGGAGCTGTTGGTGCGCAGCCAGTTTTCATAGTCGATGTCCATGACCATGCTGCGCAGGGCGCTGATCGGGTCTTCGCCGGCGCACTGTTCGCGCACTTTGTCCATGAAGCGCTTGAAGCGCGACAGGCGATCGGTGAAGCGCGTGTCCAGGTGTTCGCCCAGGCCGATTTCGTCGGTGGCGGCGTACATCGAGATCTTGCGTTCGGTGGCGTAGTTGCCGAGCTTTTCCAGGGTGGTGGAACCAATCTCGCGGCGCGGCACGTTGATGACGCGCAGGAAAGCATTGTCGTCGTCCGGGTTCACGATCAGGCGGAAGTAGGCCATCAGGTCCTTGACTTCCTGGCGTCCGAAAAAGCTGTTACCGCCCGACAGGCGATACGGCACCTGGTGGTGCTGCAACTTCAGTTCGATCAGCTTGGCCTGGTAGTTGCCGCGGTAGAGGATCGCGAAATCGCTGTAGGGGCGGTCGGTGCGCAGGTGCAGGCTGAGGATCTCCACGGCCACGCGCTCGGCTTCGGCGTCCTCGTTGCGGCAGCGGATCACGCGGATCTCGTCGCCGTGGCCCATCTCGCTCCACAGTTGTTTTTCAAACTCGTGGGGGTTGTTGGAGATCAGCACGTTGGCGCAACGCAGGATTCGGCTGGTGGAGCGATAGTTCTGCTCCAGCATCACCACTTTCAGGGACGGGTAGTCGTCCTTGAGCAGCATCAGGTTTTCCGGGCGCGCACCGCGCCAGGCGTAGATCGACTGGTCGTCGTCGCCGACCACGGTGAACTGGTTGCGCGTGCCGATCAGCAACTTCACCAGCAGGTACTGGCTGGCGTTGGTGTCCTGGTATTCGTCCACCAGCAGGTAGCGCACCTTGTTCTGCCACTTTTCGAGGATGTCGGCGTGTTCCTGGAACAGCTTGACCGGCAACAGGATCAGGTCGTCGAAGTCCACGGCGTTGAACGCCTTGAGCGTGCGCTGGTAGTGGGTGTAGACGATGGCGGCAGTCTGCTCCTTGGGGTTGCGCGCGTTTTCCAGGGCTTCGGCGGGCAGGATCAGGTCGTTTTTCCAGGCGCCGATCATGTTCTTGATCTCGTCGACGCCGTCGTCGCCCGCGTATTCCTTCTGCATGATGTCGGTCATCAGGGCTTTGACGTCGGTCTCGTCAAAGATCGAAAAGCCCGGTTTGTAGCCCAGCCGCACATGCTCCTTGCGGATGATGTTCAGGCCCAGGTTGTGGAAGGTGCACACGGTGAGGCCACGGCCTTCGCCACCCTTGAGCAGGGTGCCGACACGCTCTTTCATTTCCCGCGCCGCCTTGTTGGTAAAGGTCATGGCGACGATGTACTGGGCGCGGATGCCGCACTGCTGGATCAGGTGCGCGATCTTGCGGGTGATCACGCTGGTCTTGCCGGAGCCTGCACCGGCGAGCACCAATAGAGGGCCGCCGACGTAGTTCACGGCTTCTTGCTGCCGGGGATTGAGTCGGGACATACGGAATTTCAGGAGTCGTTGTTCAAAAGGGCGGGCATTTTAACAGGCTGGCAAGATTCTGCTGCCCTGGATCGACGGTGTGACGTACCACTCGATCTAAATTTGCCGGTTTTGATACTTTGCCGCAGGATGTGTGTGTATTTATACGAATGTTTACAGTCTGCGCATTTGATAACCCCTATCGTTGGTGATTATCAGACCGCACGTCATAATGCCCACCGCCATCGATATTTTGCAGAGTCTAGGGAGCTAGCTTGTCTACGCCTGTCGAACCCTTGCGTTTGCTGCTACTGGCCGATGAGCCAGCGTGGGCAGCGTTGTTGCGCGAGTGCCTGGCGCCGATGGGCGATGGGGCTGTGCTGATCAGCGCACCCAACTGGGACTCGGTGAGTCGTCTGTTCGATGACGACCACACTGCCGTGCTGTTGACCACGCCCTGCCTGCAACCCGGCCCTGGGCGTTGCAGCCTGCCGTGCGTGTTGTTGCTGGAGGAGGAGCCTCTGGTTGCGCCACTGGGGGTCAGTGACTGGCTGGTCCGTCATGCCCTGGACGCCGACACCCTGCGCCGCTGCCTGCGCCATGTGCGCGAGCGTGGCCTGTTGGAAAACACCCTGCAACGCCTGGCCGAACAGGACCCGCTCACAGGTATCGCCAACCGCCAGGGTTTCCAGACCCTGCTGGCTGCGCGCCTGGCTGAGAACGACGGCCGCGGCCTGGCCCTGGGTCATTTGGACCTCGATAACTTCCGCCATGCCAACGATGCCCTCGGTCACCAGGCCGGCGACCGACTGATCCTGCAAGTGGTCTCGCGGCTCAAGAGCCAGCTTGAGGCCGGCGACCAACTGGCGCGCCTGGGCAGCGACGAGTTCGCGTTGCTGATCGACACCCGTCGCGCTCCTCAGCGTGCCGAATGGATGGCCGAACGCATCACCGAAGTCATGGCCGAGCCTTATTGGGTGGACGGCGAAAGCCTGCTGATCGGTTGCAGCCTGGGCGTGGCGCACGCCCGTGCTCGCGCGGGCGCCGACCCGCTGATGTGGCATGCCCACATCGCCATGCAGCAGGCCAAGAGTACCCAGGGCTGCACGTTTCATATCTTCAACGAACGTATCAACCGCAACGCCCGCAGCCTGGCCGACCTGGAAAGCGAACTGCGGCGCGCCTTGCGCCGTGATGAGCTGGAGCTTCACTACCAGCCGCGCCTGGACCTGGACGACGGGCATATCGTCGGCCTGGAAGCCTTGGTGCGCTGGCGCCACGGTGAGCGCGGCCTGTTGCCGCCCAGCGAGTTCGTGCCCTTGGCCGAACAGAGTGGCCTGATCGTACCGCTGGGCTACTGGGTGATCGCCCGTGCCCTGCGTGACATGCAAGACCTGCGCGAACGTGGCCTGCCGGCATTGCACATGGCGGTCAATCTGTCGTTTCGCCAGTTCCAGGACAGTCAGTTGCTCTCGACCCTCAGCCGACTGATTGCGGAGTGCGGTGTGGATGCGCAATGGCTTGAATTCGAACTGACGGAAACCGCTGTCATGCGGCGCAGTGACCTGGTCAAGCAGACCATGGATGCCCTTGGCCGCCTCGGTGTGCGGTTTTCCCTGGATGACTTCGGCACCGGCTTCTCGTCGTTCGTGCACCTCAACAGCCTGCCGATTGCCTTGTTGAAGATCGACAAGAGCTTTGTCGGTGGAATGGAGGAGCGGGAAGAGAACCGCAAGCTGGTGCACGCGATGATCAACCTGGCGCACAACCTGAATCTTGAAGTGGTGGCCGAAGGTGTCGAAACCCCGGAACAGCTTGCGCTCTTGCGCTTGTTCGGTTGCGATCAGGCCCAGGGTTACCTGATCAGCAAGCCGCTGCCGTTGCCCGAGTTGGTGGAATACCTGACGTTCGGGAAAAGCCAGCAGGCGTTGCTGGGTTGAGCAGGGTTTTTATTCTGTCTGTGCGGTCTGAAATGCTGGCTGTGTTTCAGGCTCCTGGCGAATCATGCGTTTCATTTTTGCCTCAAACGCCCACGTCAGGCTGACGGCCGCGCAGGCCAGGCCCAGCGCCAAGCCCCACCATACGCCAGTCGGCCCCCAGCCCAAGGTGAAGGCCATCAACCAGGCGGAGGGCGCGCCGATCAACCAGTAGCAGCCAAGCCCCACCAGGAACGTGGTCTTGGCGTCTTTGAGCCCGCGGATACAGCCCATGGCGATGGTCTGCACGCCGTCGAACAGCTCGAACCAGGCGGCGACGGCCAGCAGGCTGACAGCCAGCACGATGACATCGTGAAACGCCGGGTCGTTATGGTCGAGGAACAGCCCGATCAGCGGGTCTGAAAACAGCCAAAACACCAGGGCAAACCCCAGCATCACCACTGCGCCGAAGCCGATGCCGACCCGGCCAGCCATGCGCGCCTGCAGCAGTTGGGCGGCGCCATAATGCTGGCCGATGCGCATGGTCACCGCGTAGGACAACCCCGCCGGAACCATGAATGCCACCGAAACTATCTGCAGGGCAATCTGATGCGCCGCCAATTGCGTACTGCCCATGGTGCCCATGCACAGTGCGGCGAAGGCAAACAGCCCGACTTCCACTGCATAAGTACCGCCAATCGGCAGGCCCAGGCGCCACAACTCGCGCAGGTATTGAGTGTTGAGACGCAGCAGGCCGCTGCTTAGCGGGTAGGCCGCATACGCCCGGTTGCTGCGGATGTACCACATCAGCGCCAGTGCCATGCTGTTGGCGACGATCGCCGTGACCAGGCCGATGCCCATCAAGCCAAGTTTCGGCAAGCCGAACATGCCTTCGATCAAGGCATGGTTGAGCAAGTAGTTGACCACCGTGCCGCCGAGGCTGATCACCATGACCGGTGTGGCCTTGCCGATGGCGCTGGTAAAACCGCGCAGGGCCATGAAACTCAGGTAGCCGGGCAGGGCGAACGGTAGGATCGTCAGGAATTGCCCCGCCGAGTGCACGTTGGTTTCGGTTTGGCCGAACATCAACAGCACCGGCTTGAGGTTCCACAGCAGCAAGGCCGCCACCAGCGCCATCAGCCACGCGAGCCATAGCCCGGCCTGGGTCAGGCGCGTGGCGCCTTCGATATCGCCCGCGCCGTGGCGGATGGCAACCAGGGTGCCCACGGCGGCAATCACGCCGATGCAAAAAATCGCTACGAACGAATACGTCGCCGCGCCGAGGCCGCCGCCGGCCAGGGCTTCAGGGCTCAGGCGCGCCATCATCAGGGTGTCGGTCAGCACCATCAGCATGTGCGCCAACTGGGAAGCAATCAACGGCCCTGACAACCGCAGAATGGCCCAGAGTTCGGTACGTGCCGGATGCCGCATGATCATCACGCTCAGAAAGTCAGAGAATTGGGGAGGGGTTGATTCTCGGCGCTCTCAGCCCATTGCACAAAGGGATAAAAGCGATCGTTTGCATGATTAAAACTCATGCCTGATTGATTCTGGTAGGGTTTGCCCATTGCGCTGTCGGAGCTTTCCCTATGTCTCGTCGTCTTCCTCCGCTGTATGCCTTGCGGGCCTTTGAAGCCGCATCGCGGCACAACTCCTTCACCCGCGCCGCTGAAGAACTGTCGATTACGCAAAGCGCAGTGAGCCGGCACATCCGCACCCTGGAAGAGCACTTCGCCTGCCGCCTGTTCCAGCGCAGCGGCCGTAACCTGCAGCTCACCGAAGCCGCGCGCCTGCTGTTGCCTGGCGTGCGCGAGGGATTTGCCGCGCTGGAACGGGCCTGTCATACCCTCAATGCCGAAGACGACATCCTGCGTATGAAAGCGCCGTCCACCTTGACCATGCGCTGGCTGCTGGCGCGCCTGAGTCGCTTCCGGCATTTGCAGCCGGGCAACGAGGTGCAACTGACCAGCGCATGGATGAGCGTGGATGAAGTGGACTTCAATCAGGAGCCATTCGATTGCGCGGTGTTGTTGAGCGATGGGCATTTTCCGGCGGATTGGGAGGCCAGCTACCTGTTCCCGGAGTTATTGATTCCGGTGGGTGCGCCGAACCTGTTGAGTGACGGTCCCTGGGACGTGAGCCGCCTGGCCACCGCCGAGTTGCTGCACCCCACGCCCGACCGTCGGGACTGGCGCAGTTGGCTGGAGCGCATGGGCCTGGCTTCCCAGGTGTCGCTCAAGGGTGGGCAGGTGTTCGATACCCTGGAGCTGGGCATGATCGCCGCTGCGCGCGGCTACGGGGTGTCCATGGGCGATTTACTGATGGTGGCCGAGGACGTCGCCCAGGGAAGGCTGAGCCTGCCGTGGCCAACGGCTGTCGCCAGTGGTGAAAGTTACTACCTGGTGTGGCCGAAAACCCGCCCGGGTGGCGAGCGCTTGCGTCGGCTGGCGGAGTTTCTGCAGGGCGAAGTGCAGGCGATGGTGCTGCCGGCAGTCGAGCGTCTCGATTGAATCGCTTCAGCGCTTTCTCGCAACCGTTTGCGTGATACCCCTGTGAATAGCTCAAGTATTGCCCAAGCCCGCCGAAGTAGGGGTGTTGGAACTATCGTGCACCAACGTTACCCACCAGATAATTCGCCGAGCAGCGCTATGAGATCAGGATGATCCTGGCCTCGGCCAGGAGCTGTCATGTCTCAACCTCGTGCCCGGATCGCTTCCCAGTTAGGTCTCGCATTAGCCGTGATTCTGGCTGTCGTTATCAGCGGCAGCACTGTTTTCGCCTTGCGTTCCCTTGACTCCGCCAACCTCGCCACCCGCGAGGAGCACTTGGCCAGCGAGGCGCGCTTGCTTGCCGACCAACTCAATACCTTCCACAGCACCTTGCGCGAGAGCACTCAGCGTTTGAGCGGGCTGTTTGAAAAGCGTTTCGGCGCGGGTTTGAGCGTGCACGGTGATCAGCAGATGGCTGTGGCTGGCGTACAGACCCCGGCCCTCTACCTGGGCAGTGACCTGTTGAACAATGATTTCGATGAGGTCGATGAATTCAAGGACACCTCCGGCGGCGTGGCCACCGTGTTTGTGCGCAGCGGCGAAGACTTTATCCGCATCAGCACCTCCCTGACCAAACAGGATGGCAGCCGCGCCATCGGTACGGCCCTGGACCACCAGCACCCGGCCTATCAGCGCCTGCTCGCGGGGCAGAGTTATGTCGGCCGCGCCGTGTTGTTCGAACGTTCCTACATGACCCAGTACACGCCCGTGCGTGACGCGGCTGGCAAAGTTATCGCGGTGTTGTTTGTCGGCTTCGACTACACCGACGCGCAGAACGCGCAGTTCGACAACCTCAAGCGCTTCCGCATCGGCCAGACCGGTTCACTGGCCCTGTTGGATGAACAGAAACGCTGGCTGGTGCCACCCGCAGGCGTGCAGGCGCTGGATCAAGCGGTTCCGGTGATGCTGGACCTGGCCAAGACCCCAGGCAAGGGCCGCTTCTGGAGCGACAAGAACGAAGATTTCTACAGTGTCTCGGTGCCGTTCGAGGGCGGCCCGTGGTCGGTGGTTGCGAGCATGCCCAAGGCCGAGATTCGCTCGGTGACCTGGGGCGTCGGTATTCGCCTGGTGATCGGCAGTGTGCTGGCGATGCTGCTGGCGGTGGGGGCAACGGTCTGGTTGTTGCGCAGCAAGCTGGCCCCCTTGAGTGACCTGGTACGCCAGGCCGAAGCCCTGGGCGCGGGTGACTTGAGCGTACGCCTCAATGTGTCCAGCCATGACGAGATCGGCCAACTGGCACGCAGCTTCAACCAGATGGGGGAAGCGCTGTCGACCATGGTTTCGCATATCCGCAAGGCGGCTGAAGAGGTCAACGGCCGTGCCCAGGCACTGTCCGGGTTATCCGGCGGCGCCTATGAAGGCATGGAGCAGCAGTCTGGCGAGATCACCAGCATGGCCGGCGCGGTCGAAGAGTTCAGCGCCACCTCACTGAATATCGCTGACAACATGGGCAATACCGAACGCCTGGCCCAGGAAAATGCCCAGCAGACCCGTATCGGGCGCACGTCCATGCAAGAGGCGTCGTCGTCCCTGGAGCATATCGCGACCGCGCTGAACAGCACTGCCACCGTCATCAACACCCTGGGCCAGCGCTCCCAGGAAATTGGCGGCATCGTCGGGGTGATCACCGCGATTGCCGAACAGACCAACCTCCTGGCACTGAACGCCGCCATCGAAGCCGCCCGCGCCGGTGAACAAGGCCGTGGCTTTGCGGTGGTGGCCGATGAAGTGCGCAACCTGGCGTCGCGCACCCGCCAGGCGACCGACGAAATTTCCGGGATGATCCAGAGCATCCAGCAGGAAACCGGCAACGCCATCAGCACCATGGAACACGGCAATGCACTGATGCAGGAAGGCCTGGCGCGTAATGCCGACGTGGCTTCGGCGCTGGCGCGGATCGACGAGCAAAGCCGCTCGGCCGGTCAGCAGTTTGCTGCGATCACCACCGCCACCCAGGAACAGAGCAGCACGGCGACCTTGCTGAGCAGCAACTTGCAGAGCATTGCGCTGGCCAACAGCGAGCAGCGTGAGGTGGTGTCCAACCTGGCCATTACCGCCAAGGAACTGGAGACGCTGGCGGCAAGCTTGCGGCACGAGGTGGATCGTTTTCGTTGAAGGCGGCCCAGGGCGTGTGTCTAGCGGGTCTTGAGCGCGTTAGCCAGGCGCAGCATGGCGATTTCGATTTCATGGGCGGTCAAGGACGAGTAGCCCAATAGCCAGCCCTGTTTCTGTGCGGTGCCGGCGTATAGCCGACTCAGGCCGGACAGTTGCACACCCGCGCTGGCGGCCTTGTGGATGGTTTTTTCTTCCGACCAACCCTCATGGAGCACGCAGGGAATTTGCAGCCCGCCTTGGGGGCGGCATGCCGTGACCACGCCGTCCAGATGCTTGCCGATGGCATCGAGCATGACGGTTTGGCGCCCGGCGTAGAGTTTGCGCATTGCGCGCACATGGGCGTTGTAATGACCGTCCTCCATAAAACGCGCCAGGGTCAATTGCAGGAGTTGAGGCGTGTGGCCGTCCATCATGCTGCGAGCATAGGTGAAGGCTTTGACCAGCGCAGGGGGCAGCACCATGTAGCCCATGCGCAGCCCGGGGAAGAGGGTCTTGCTGAAGGTACCGAGGTAAAGCGTGCGCTGGTACTTGTCCAAGCCCTGTACACAGGCCGTGGGTTTGCCGTCGTAGTGGAACTCGCTGTCGTAGTCATCTTCGATGACCCATTTGCCTTTTTCCGCCGCCCAGTTGATCAGCTCAAGCCGCCGTTCCAGTGTCAGCGTGGCGCCGGTCGGGTATTGATGGGAGGGCGTGACATACACGCAGTGGGCGCCGCTGCGGTCGGCGTGCAGCAGGTCGGTGCGGATGCCCGATTCATCGACATCGATGGGCACGACCTTGGCCTCGGCGGTTTCAAAAGCCTTCCTGGCGCCGTAGTAGCCCGGGTTTTCCAGCAGGATCGGCTGGCCGACGTCCACCAGCAACTGCGCGCATAGAAAAAGCGCCTGGCGCGTGCTGCTCAGCACCAGGATCTGGTCGGGCGAACACTGGGCGCCGCGTTCAAGGTTCAAATACGTAGCGATGGCTTTGCGCAACGGCTCGGCCCCTTGCGGGTCGCCGTGCAACAGCACGCTGCTGCGAGAGTCCCTCATCACCTGACGTTGCAGGCGTTCCCAGACGTCGGTGGGAAAGGAGCGGGTTTCAGGCAGGCCCGTGGCGAAGGCTTTGATCACCTGCTGGTCGTTTACGCCACCGCTGTCGAGGATCATCCGTCCGCGCTGGCTCAAGCCGGTGCCGAGGGGCGCGAGACTGCTTTTGCCTGCCTGCGCCTTGATACGGCGGCCGGACCCGCCGCGCAATTCGGTGCCGAGGGCCTCGCACACATAACTGCCGGAACCTTCGCGCCGCGCGATAAAGCCATCGCGCTGCAACTGCACGTAGGCGTTCTCCACCGTATCGCGTGCGATCCCCAATGACTTGGCCAACACCCGCGTCGCAGGCAGCTTCAGGCCGGGCGCCAGTGCCCCGTCGAGGATCAACGCCCGCAGCGCGCGTTGAATTCGCTGGTGCAGGCCCAACCCCTGGAGCTGCACATCGTCAAGGCGCATTTTCAGGGTTTCAAGCTCGAACGTTTTCGCCATGCGGTCTGCCTTTCCTCGAAGAATTGGCCGGTAATGGCAGGCCAGTCTATCCGTAGACTTGGGCCTGAGCCACAGCCTTCACGTTGGCGGACAACCCACTGCGTGAGGCTCAATTTCTCGTATGGCAAGGAGCAATGCCCTCATGTCTTCTTCGATATCGTCGTCTTCGCTGCGCCCACGCGACCTGTTTCACCCCCTGGTAGCCGGTCTGATTTCAGTCATCGTCAATTATGGCGGTACGTTCATCCTGGTGTTCCAGGCCGCCAAGGTGGCCGGGCTCAGCGCGGAGCTGACCGCTTCGTGGGTCTGGTCGGTGTCGATCGGTGTTGGGGTGACGGGGCTGGCTCTCAGTTGGGTGAGTCGTGAGCCGATCATCACCGCGTGGTCGACTCCCGCGGCGGCGTTTCTGATCGTCGCATTGTCGACCACGCCTTATGCCGAGGCGGTCGGTGCGTACATCATTTCGGCCGTGGCATTTGTGCTGCTCGGGTTGTCCGGCTGCTTTGAAAAAGTCATCCGGTTGATTCCGCCAGGCATTGCGGCCGCCATGCTGGCCGGCATTCTGCTGCAGTTCGGGATCGGCGCATTCAGTGGCATGAGCCTGGACCCTGCCCTGGTGGGGTTGCTGATTGCCGCTTACGTTGGGTTCAAGCGGTTTACCGCGCGCTACGCGGTCGTCGGAATTCTGGTGCTCGGGCTGGTATTGCTGCTGGTGCAAGGGCGAGTGGATCTATCGGGATTGTCCCTGCAATGGGCCGCGCCGGTTTTCACCCAGCCTGAATTCTCCGTCAATGCGCTGCTCAGTGTGGCATTGCCGCTGTTCCTGATCACCCTCACGGGCCAGTACATGCCGGGCATGCTGGTGTTGCGCAATGATGGCTTCAAGACCAGCGCCAACCCCATCCTGGCAGTGACCGGGCTGGGCTCGCTGTTGATGGCGCCATTCGGCTCGCACGCGTTCAACATCGCGGCCATCACGGCGGCCATCTGCACGGGCAAGGAAGCCTCGGAAGACCCGTCCAAACGTTGGCTCGCGGGTGTTACCGCTGGGGTGTTCTATATCCTTGTCGGGGTGTTCGGGGTGACGTTGGCCGCCTTATTCATGGCGTTCCCGTCGGCGTTTATCACCACGTTGGCCGGCTTGGCCCTGTTGGGCACCATTGGCACCAGCCTGGCCAACGCCATGGCGGACACCCGATCCCGTGAAGCTGCGCTGATCACCTTTCTGGCCTGCGCCGCAAACATCACCCTGCTGGGGATCGGTGGAGCGTTTTGGGGGTTGTTGATCGGATTGGCCGCGTATGTGCTGCTGAACGGCCGCCTGCCCCGTCGCCGGGCGACTGTGGCGCCGGTCTCCGAGCCGGTGGTGACGGCGAAGGGAGCGGCCCAATGATGCGCGCCAATCAGCCGTTAACGACCTGCCTGTGCGTGAGCGCGTGGTTGCGCTGTGCCGCCGTCGCCCGGTGTATCGCCGAGGGGTGTTTCTAGCCGTTTGCGCCGTCGACTTGGCTGGAGGCCGAGGGCCGGTATTGCAGTGCTTCGGCAATGTGGTTGCGGCCGATAGTGTCTGCGCGCTCCAGGTCCGCCAGAGTGCGGGCGACCTTGAGCAGGCGGTGGGCGGCTCGAAGGGACAGGGTCAAGCGCTCGCAGGCGCTTTCCAGCCAGGCTTCATCCGGCTTGGACAGCGCGCAATGCTGGCGCAACCCAGAGAGATCCAGGAACGCATTGGCGCAACCCTGGCGCCGCTGTTGATGCTCTCGAGCCTGGGCGACCAGCGCGGAGGCGGTGGATGTGTCGCCGCCGGGCTGTGGGGTCGGGTTCAGCGCGGTGATTTCGCGGGCGACCGTCAAGTGCAGGTCGATCCGATCCAGCAAGGGCCCGGAGAGTTTGTTGCGATAGCGTTGGATTTGCTCGGGCGTGCAACGGCATCGGTTGCAGGGCGCGCCCATATAACCGCAGGGGCAGGGGTTCATCGCCGCCACCAGTTGGAAGCGCGCGGGGAAGCGCACTCGGTCACGGGCGCGGGAAATCACGATGTGCCCCGACTCCAGTGGCTCGCGCAAGACCTCCAGCACCTTGCGATCAAACTCCGGGAGTTCATCCAGGAACAGCACTCCATGATGGGCCAGGGTGATTTCCCCCGGCTGCGGTTTCGATCCGCCGCCCACCAGTGCCGGACCGGAGGCTGAATGGTGTGGCTGGCGAAACGGCCGGTGGGGCCAATGGCTCAGCGGTGCCAGGCTGACCACGGATTGAATCGCCGCCACTTCCAGTGCTTCCTGTTCACTCAATGGCGGCAGCAACCCGGGCAGGCGGCTGGCGAGCAAGGTCTTGCCGGTACCTGGTGGCCCGCTGAACAGCAGGTTATGTGCGCCCGCTGCTGCAATCAGCAGTGCGCGCTTGGCTGACAGCTGGCCCTGAACTTCACTCAGGTCCGGGTAGGGTTTGTTCGAATACAGCAGCCCGTCAGACTTGTAGGGCTCAATCGGTGCATGCCCATTCAGGTGTGCCACCACCTGCAGCAGGTGATCCACGGCAATGACCTTCAGCCCGGATGCCAGGCACGCTTCCTCGGCATTCGCCCGCGGCACTATCACGGTGCGCCCGGCCTTGCGCGCCGCCAATGCGGCGGGCAATACGCCTTTTACCGCCCGCACCTCGCCGGACAACGCCAACTCCCCCAGGCACTCCACGTCATCCAGCATCAACGCCGGCACCTGCACACTCGCCGCCAGGATCCCCAGGGCGATCGCCAGATCAAAGCGCCCACCGTCCTTGGGCAGGTCGGCGGGCGCGAGGTTGAGGGTGATACGGCGGGAAGGATATTGCAGCGCTGAGTTGAGGATGGCACTGCGTACGCGGTCCTTGCTTTCCTTGACCGCGGTTTCTGGCAGCCCCACCAGGGTGAGCGACGGCAACCCGTTGGCCATATGCACTTCGACGGTGACGGCAGGGGCTTCGACGCCGACCTGGGCGCGGCTGTGGACGATGGCGAGGGACATGCTCGTTCCTTGAAAGAGGTGGCCGCTTCCTGCGGTTTTTCAAGGGTAGACGAGGTGGGGAAGAGCGAGGCGGGGAGGTTTTACAGAACGTATCCAGAACAAAAGGTAGAGCAAATGTGGGAGGGAGCAAGCCCCTTCCCACACTGATCGCATTTATTCCGCAGGAGGGTTCAACCGCGCTTCCAGCTCTGCAACTTTCGCCTCCAGGCTCTCCAAGCGCGCACGGGTGCGGGCAAGTACGACCATCTGGCTATCGAATTCTTCCCGGCTCACCAGGTCCAGCTTGCTGAAGCCGCTTTGCAGCAACGCCTTGAACTGGCTTTCGATTTCATTGCGGGGCAGCGGGGTGTCGCCGCTGAACAGGCGAGAGGCGTGGCCGCTCAGGGCGTCGAGGAGGTCTTTGGGCGCGAGCATGGGAAATATTCCGGAAAACTGTTGGCGGGCAGTGTATCACGCAGCGTCTATAGTCATTTCCACGGCCGCAGGCGCACGCTTTTCGCGCATGGGGGCGGGCGTCTGCGCACTGTTTTCGTGCGCAATGGCGCCGCCAAAAAGCCTCGCAGGTGGGCGTAGCGGAGCAAAGGACTGATTTCAGTGATTTTTACGGAGCTGGCAAGGTTTCTGCTTAGACGATCATGACCCATGCACTGATGCAGTCGCTGTGACGAATGCAGTGCGCCGACGGATCAGGGGTACAGGTTTCGTCACCAGTGGTTCGCTGGCGTTGCAACGGCAACTGCTCTTGCGACGACGCGTTACAAAGCCAGGCACTGCGCTTAGACTTGAGACGGGTTTGTTTTCCTGGGGCAAGTCCACCAATTCGGGAGAGAGTTTTCATGAAGCTAGTCACTGCCATCATCAAGCCGTTCAAGTTGGACGATGTACGCGAGTCGTTGTCCGAGATCGGCGTGCAGGGCATTACCGTTACTGAGGTCAAAGGCTTCGGTCGGCAGAAGGGTCACACCGAGCTGTATCGCGGCGCGGAATACGTGGTCGATTTCCTGCCGAAGGTGAAGATTGATGTCGCCATTGACGACAAGGATCTTGACCGGGTTATCGAGGCGATAACCAAGGCCGCCAACACCGGCAAGATTGGTGACGGCAAGATCTTCGTGGTCAATCTGGAACAGGCTATTCGCATCCGTACCGGCGAAACCGATACCGACGCAATCTAAGCCGCCAAACCCCAACGCCCCAGGAGAAAACAATATGACTCTGCGTAAATTCGCAGGGCTCGGAGCCCTGTTGTCCATCGTAATGCCAAGCCTGGCCATGGCGGCAGACGAAGTGGCGGCTCCAGTCCTCAATTCCGGCGACACGGCGTGGATGCTCACATCCACCGCGCTGGTGCTGTTCATGACCATTCCCGGCCTGGCCTTGTTCTACGGCGGCATGGTGCGCTCCAAGAACATTCTTTCCGTGATGATGCAGTGCTTCGCCATTACCGGCTTGATCACCATCCTGTGGTTCGTCTACGGCTACAGCATGGCGTTCGACACCACGGGTATGGAAGCAGGCGTCGTCAACTTCAACTCCTTTGTGGGCGGCTTGTCCAAGCTGTTCCTGTCGGGTGTGACCCCTGCCAGCATCACCGGCCCGGCGGCGCTGTTCCCTGAGGCGGTGTTCGTCACCTTCCAGATGACCTTTGCCATCATCACTCCGGCGCTCATCGTCGGCGCCTTCGCCGAGCGTATGAAGTTCTCCGCGATGCTGATCTTCATGGGCGTCTGGTTCACCCTGGTCTACGCACCGATTGCCCACATGGTCTGGGGCGGTCCGGGTTCGTTGCTGGGTGACTGGGGCGTGCTGGACTTCGCTGGCGGTACCGTGGTGCACATCAACGCCGGTGTGGCCGGTCTGGTCGCGTGCCTGGTCCTCGGCAAGCGTAAAGGTTTCCCAACCACGCCAATGGCGCCACACAACCTGGGTTACACCCTGGTGGGTGCGGCCATGCTGTGGGTGGGCTGGTTCGGCTTCAACGCCGGTTCCGCTGCTGCGGCCAACGGCACTGCCGGTATGGCAATGTTGGTGACCCAGATCGCTACCGCTGCCGCTGCGCTGGGCTGGATGTTCGCCGAGTGGCTCACCCACGGTAAGCCAAGTGCCCTGGGCATCGCCTCGGGTGTGGTGGCGGGCCTTGTGGCAATTACGCCGGCAGCCGGCACTGTGGGCCCGATGGGCGCGCTGATCATCGGCCTGGCGGCGGGTGTGGTGTGCTTCTTCTGCGCGACGACCCTGAAACGCAAACTGGGCTACGACGATTCCCTGGACGCCTTCGGTGTTCACGGTATCGGCGGTATCCTCGGCGCAATCCTCACCGGTGTGTTTGCAGCGCCGGCACTGGGTGGCTTCGGCACCGTGACTGATGTGGCGGCCCAAGTCTGGATTCAGTGCAAAGGCGTCGGCTTCACTGTGATCTATACGGCTATTGTGACCTTCATCATCCTCAAGGTGCTGGACATGGTCATGGGCCTGCGGGTTACCGAAGAAGAAGAGGCTGTCGGCCTCGACTTGGCGCAACACAACGAACGCGGCTACAACTTGTAAGTACGCAAAAAAAAGATGCCCGGCTTGCCGGGCATTTTTTTGCCTGGCGTTTGTCAGTCATAACAAGCTGTACCGGTTTTAGCGCAAAGTTTGTGATGGCGCGCACACGGTACTTGTAAGCGTGCGAATGTCTTACAGCCATGTAGGCGTATTCGGCACTTTGTTTTTTCCCAGAGCGCGCTAGAATGCGCGCCGATGGGCGGAGAACTGTATGTGGCAACAGACCCTGATTACCTTGCGGGCCAAGCCCCGGGGTTTTCACCTGGTAACCGATGAGTTGCTTGCCGGCTTGCCTGAGTTGAAGGCATGCCGCGTGGGCCTGTTGCACCTGTGGCTGCAGCATACCTCGGCTTCGTTGACCATCAACGAGAATGCCGATCCGGCGGTTCGTCGTGACTTCGAGCGTTTCTTCAACTCGCTGGTGCCGCAAGGGCGTGCGGGGTTTGAACACAACGACGAAGGCCCGGACGATCTGCCGGCGCACTTCAAGGCCAGTCTCCTGGGCTGCCAGCTGAGTTTGCCGGTCAAGGCCGGCCGCTTGGCGATGGGGACCTGGCAAGGTGTTTATCTGGGCGAGCACCGTGATCATGGTGGTGCTCGTAAAGTCCTCGCCACCTTGCACGGTGATGGGGCATAAGCCACTGGTTATCCGGTGGATGTTGATTTTTTTCCGGCGACCTCGACAGAGGGTGAGGCTGGGCTATAACTAATCTGCTTTTCGCAAGTCATGAGGTAGAACATGAGCGACGATGATCTGGAAAACGACGAACTGGAAGTAGGTGACGAAGACGACACCGAAGAAGGCCTTGAAGCGGCGGCGGAAGACGTTGCCGACGACGATGGCGGTGACGATGTTCCTGTTCCGGCTGCCAAGGGCAAGGCGAAGGCTGCTGTTTCGGTAGACGAATTGCCGAGCGTTGAAGCCAAGAACAAAGAACGCGATGCGCTGGCCCGCGCGATGGAAGAGTTCCTCGCTAAAGGCGGCAAGGTGGTTGAAGTCGAGCCCAACGTGGTTGCAGATCCGCCCAAGAAGCCTGACAACAAGTATGGCAGCCGGCCTATCTAAGGCCCGCCGCATGCCTGTATGAAAAAGCCCGCCGTCGCTGCGGGCTAATGAGATGGTCACCCCCACACCCTGCGAGGGCTACGCTTTCGCAGGGTGTTTTGTTTTTGGAGGCCAT
>NZ_JBXAFK010000067.1:0-34051 GCF_058793055.1 Pseudomonas sp. MPR-R2A5 | reverse complement strand
TGGCGTCCCCTAGGGGACTCGAACCCCTGTTACCGCCGTGAAAGGGCGGTGTCCTAGGCCACTAGACGAAGGGGACAAAACCTTCTGTACAACTGATCAGCGCTGAGGACTGATCGATCCAAGGACGGTGTGGCCGGACCTTGGACCTGTAAATTGGTGGAGCTAAACGGGATCGAACCGTTGACCTCTTGCATGCCATGCAAGCGCTCTCCCAGCTGAGCTATAGCCCCGATTTTTCGCCTGGCGGCGCAGCAGACCTTTCGAACTGCTTGTTGAAACTGGCGTCCCCTAGGGGACTCGAACCCCTGTTACCGCCGTGAAAGGGCGGTGTCCTAGGCCACTAGACGAAGGGGACAAAACCTTCTGTACAACTGATCAGCGCTGAGGACTGATCGATTCAAGGACGGTGTGGCCAGACCTTGAACCTGTAAATTGGTGGAGCTAAACGGGATCGAACCGTTGACCTCTTGCATGCCATGCAAGCGCTCTCCCAGCTGAGCTATAGCCCCTCATCGGTGAGGACGGGGCGAATCTTAATGGCGCTTTAGAAAGGTGTCAAATTTATTTTCAACAATTTCTAAAAATTTTTGCCGGGATAACAATCACTTACCAGACAAACCCCGGAAAACCGGGGTTTGGCCGCTACAGCAGCTGACTCAGGCGATAGCGCCCAGCAGCTTTTCCCATTCCTTGTTTTCTTTCTTCGACACACCGCCAAGCAAATCAAGGGCTTGGCGTAGACGGAAACGCGTCAGGTCCGGGCCAAGAATTTCCATCGCATCAAGCACCGACACCGAACTGGCCTGGCCGGTGATCGCGGCGAACATCAGCGGCATGGCGTCGCGCAATTTCAGTTCGAGGGATTCAACCACCGCCTGGATCGTCGCGGTAATCGCCTCCTTCTCCCACTGGCGCAGGCTTTCGAGCTTCCACAGGATCAACTGCATCAACTGGCGAACCTGGTCACCGGAAAGCTTCTTGGATTCAAACAGCTTGGCATCCGGGCTCACGCCACCGGCAAAGAAGAAGCTGGCCAACGGTGCGACCTGGCTGAATGTCTCCACCCTGCCCTGCACCAGCGGTGCGATCTTCATCATGTATTCGGGGTTCAACGCCCACTGCTGCACGCGGCTGGCGAACTCTTCCACCGGCAGGTCACGCAGCCACTGGCCATTGAGCCACGACAATTTCTCGATATCGAAGATCGGCCCGCCCAGCGAAACGCGGGACAGGTCGAAGTTGTCGACCATTTCCTGCAACGAGAACTTCTCGCGCTCGTCCGGCATCGACCAACCCATGCGGCCCAGGTAGTTGAGCATGGCTTCGGGCATAAAGCCCATGCGCTCGTAGAACGTCACCGAGGTGGGGTTCTTGCGCTTGGACAGCTTGCTCTTGTCCGGGTTACGCAGCAGCGGCATGTAGCACAGCTGCGGTTGTTCCCAGCCGAAGTATTCGTAGAGCAGGATCAACTTCGGCGCCGACGGCAGCCATTCCTCACCGCGCAGCACGTGGGTGATACCCATCAGGTGGTCATCGACAACGTTGGCCAGGAAGTACGTCGGCAAGCCGTCGGTCTTCATCAGCACTTGCATGTCCATGCGGTCCCACGGGATCTCGACGTCACCGCGCAACATGTCCGGCACCACGCACACGCCTTCGCTCGGCACCTTCATGCGAATCACATGGGGCTCGCCAGCCGCCAGGCGCCGGGCCACTTCTTCTTTCGACAACAACAGCGCACGGCCGTCGTAACGTGGCGTTTCACCGCGCGCCTGCTGCTCGGCGCGCATCTGATCGAGCTCTTCGGCGGTGCAGAAACAAGGGAACGCATGGCCCATGTCGACCAATTGCTGGGTGTACTGCTTGTAGATGTCGCTGCGCTCGCTCTGACGGTACGGGCCATGCGGGCCGCCGACGTCCGGGCCTTCTGACCAGGTAATGCCCAACCAGCGCAGGGCATCGAAAATCTGCTGTTCCGACTCACGGGTCGAACGCAGTTGATCGGTGTCTTCGATCCGCAGGATGAATTCACCGCCATGCTGCTTGGCAAAGCAGTAGTTGAACAAGGCGATGTAGGCAGTACCGACGTGGGGATCCCCAGTAGGCGATGGCGCGATGCGCGTGCGGACGGTGGTCATGGCAGGTCTCGAATGGGCGATATAACTGAAAATTGAAACAAGGGGCGAATGGTAACAGCCTGGGTGATTTCTGGAAAACCGAGGCGCGGCCATCGGGGGCAAGCCCCCTCCCACACCGGACCGGTTCTCAGCATGAGAATGCAGTCAAATGTGGGAGGGGCTTGCCCCGATGAGGCCGGTTGAGTCAGCGCAAATCAGACCGTCAGCAACCGCTCACGCAACTTGCCGATCTCATCGCGCGTCTGCGCCGCTGCCTCGAACTCCAGATCCCGCGCCAGCTGGTACATCTTCTCTTCCAGCTGGCGAATCCGCTTGGTGATCTCGCTCGGCGAGCGCAGTTCGTTTTCGTACTTGGCGCTTTCCTCGGCAGCCTTGGCCATGCCCTTGCGCTTTTTGCTGCGCGAGCCAGGCACGGTAGCACCTTCCATGATGTCGGCGACGTCCTTGAACACGCCCTTGGGCGTAATGCCGTTGGCCAGGTTAAAGGCGATCTGCTTGTCGCGGCGGCGCTCGGTCTCGCCGATCGCCCGCTCCATGGAGCCGGTAATACGATCGGCATAGAGAATCGCCCGACCATTGAGGTTACGCGCCGCACGGCCGATGGTCTGGATCAGCGAACGCTCGGAGCGCAGGAAGCCCTCCTTGTCCGCATCCAGGATCGCCACCAGCGACACCTCGGGCATATCCAGGCCCTCACGCAGCAGGTTGATCCCCACCAATACATCGAAGGTGCCCAGGCGCAGGTCGCGGATGATCTCCACGCGCTCCACGGTGTCGATGTCCGAGTGCAGGTAACGCACCCGTACGCCGTGGTCGGCCAGGTAGTCGGTCAAGTCTTCGGACATGCGCTTGGTCAGCGTGGTGACCAGCACCCGCTCTTCCAGGGCCACGCGCTTGGTGATTTCCGAGAGCAGATCGTCAACCTGGGTCAACGCCGGGCGGATTTCGATCTGTGGGTCCACCAGGCCTGTCGGGCGCACCAGTTGCTCGATCACGCGGCCGGCATGCTCGGCCTCGTAGTTCCCCGGTGTCGCCGACACGAAAATGGTCTGGGGGCTGATACTTTCCCATTCATCGAAGCGCATCGGCCGGTTATCCAGCGCCGACGGCAGGCGGAAACCGTATTCCACCAAGGTTTCCTTGCGCGAGCGGTCGCCCTTATACATGGCGCCCACTTGCGGCACGCTGACGTGGGATTCGTCGATCACCAGCAGCGCATCGGGCGGCAGGTAGTCGTAGAGGGTCGGCGGCGGCGCCCCGGATTCGCGGCCCGAGAGGTAGCGCGAGTAGTTTTCGATGCCGTTGCAGTAGCCCAACTCGAGGATCATCTCCAGGTCGAAGCGGGTGCGCTGTTCAAGGCGCTGGGCTTCCACCAGCTTATTGTTGGCGCGCAGGTACTCAAGGCGCTCGGCCAACTCGACCTTGATGCCCTCGATGGCGCCCATCAACGTCTCGCGCGGGGTCACATAGTGGCTTTTCGGATAAAAGGTGAAGCGCGGCAGTTTGCGGATCACCTCGCCGGTCAACGGGTCGAACGCCGACAGGCTCTCGACTTCATCGTCAAACAGCTCGATGCGGATCGCTTCCAGGTCGGATTCGGCCGGGTAGATGTCGATCACATCGCCGCGCACGCGAAAGGTGGCGCGGGCAAAGTCCATGTCGTTGCGTGTGTATTGCAGGCTCGTCAGGCGACGCAGCAGTTCACGCTGGTCAAGTTTGTCACCGCGATCGACGTGCAGCACCATCTTCAAGTAGGTTTCCGGGCTGCCCAGGCCGTAGATGCACGACACCGTGGTAACGATGATCGCGTCCTTGCGCTCCAGCAGCGCCTTGGTCGCCGACAACCGCATCTGCTCGATATGGTCGTTGATCGACGCATCCTTCTCGATAAAGGTATCGGAGGACGGCACGTAGGCTTCGGGCTGGTAGTAGTCGTAATAGGAAACGAAGTACTCCACCGCGTTGTTCGGGAAGAACGCCTTGAACTCGCCATACAGTTGCGCGGCCAGGGTCTTGTTCGGCGCCAGCACCAAGGTCGGGCGGTTCACCTGCGCGATCACGTTGGCAATGCTGAAGGTCTTGCCCGAACCGGTCACCCCGAGCAGCGTCTGGTGCGCCAGGCCGGCCTCGATGCCTTCGACCATCAAGCGAATCGCTTCGGGCTGGTCGCCGGCGGGTTCAAAGCGGGTGACGAGCTGGAAATCCGACATAACGTACCTCTTTCAAGTCACCCCAGGCTGACAACCGCCGAGGACGAAATAGCTCAGCAACCCGCGAATTCTCATCGCAGGTTGCAGGAAAAAACCATGATAGCTGTAGAAGTGGTGGCGAATGTGATGGGTTTCAAGGTAATCGTCCTACATGGCCTTTCCCCCCAATGTTGCAATAAGACTAACGGTCGGCAAATAAACCGAAAAACTTGGCCGAAAAGCCGTTTCGGCTGTCGCCCTCAGGCGTGATGGCCTCTATACTAGCTCCCCGTTTGTGCACCGCTCTAGTGCATTCGGCTGGAGCGCGACACGTCCCTCCTTTCCCCCATAGAGCTGCCGCAAAAATGAGCCTGTTCTCCGCTGTCGAAATGGCACCACGCGATCCTATCCTGGGCCTCAACGAAGCATTCAACGCCGATACACGAACCACCAAGGTCAACCTTGGCGTGGGCGTTTACTGCAACGAGGAGGGGAAGATTCCACTCCTGCGTGCCGTTGCCGAAGCGGAAGCCATTCGCGTGGCGCAACACGCTGCCCGTGGCTACTTGCCGATCGACGGCATCGTGGCCTACGACCAGGCCGTGCAAAAACTGCTGTTTGGCGCTGAGTCGCCACTGCTGGGCGCCGGCCGCGTCATCACCGCGCAAGCCGTCGGCGGTACCGGTGCCCTGAGAATCGGCGCCGACTTCCTCAAGCAACTGCTGCCCAATGCCGTGGTTGCCATCAGCGACCCCAGCTGGGAAAACCACCAGGCACTGTTCGAAAAAGCCGGTTTCCCGGTGCAGACCTACCGCTACTACGACGCCGCCACCCACGACGTGAACCGTGCCGGCCTGCTCGAAGACCTCAACGCCCTGCCGCCGCAGTCCATCGTGGTGCTGCACGCCTGCTGCCACAACCCGACCGGCGTCGACCTGAGCCCGGCTGACTGGCAGCAAGTGCTGGACGTGGTCAAGGCCAAGAACCTGGTGCCGTTCCTCGATATGGCTTACCAGGGCTTTGGCGACGGCATCCACGAAGACGCCGCTGCCGTGCGCCTGTTCGCGGAATCCGGCCTGACCTTCTTTGTCTCCAGCTCGTTCTCCAAGTCGTTCTCCCTGTATGGCGAACGCGTGGGCGCACTGTCGATCGTCAGCGAGTCCAAGGAAGAAAGCGCGCGCATCCTGTCCCAGGTCAAGCGCGTGATCCGCACCAACTACTCCAACCCGCCGACCCACGGCGCAGCGATCGTGGCGGCGGTGCTGAACAACCCTGAACTGCGTGCCCAGTGGGAAGCCGAGCTGGCCGAAATGCGCCTGCGCATCCGTGGCATGCGTGAGCAAATGGTGGCCGAGCTGGCCAAGGCTGCTCCGGGCCACGACTTCAGCTTCGTCGGCCGCCAGCGTGGGATGTTCTCCTACTCGGGCCTGACCGTGGAGCAAGTCACCCGCTTGCGCACCGAGTTTGGTATTTACGCGCTGGACACCGGGCGTATCTGTGTGGCGGCGTTGAACCAGTCGAACATCGGTGCGGTAACAAAGGCGATTGTTCAGGTTCTATAAGCCTGACGGCGTTATACGAAGGGAAGCCGTGGCTTCCCTTTTTAATGCCTGTCGGAAAATACCCTGCTCCCCTAGACTGAGCACCGATTGCCCTTTTGCTGTGAGAGCCCTATGAAAAACGACGACCTGAACCTGCACGCCGATCCCGACGACCAGGAGTACTTCGCTCCGCGCGCGCCGCAAGCCAATCGCCAGAAAAGCCTGGTGCTGCAAGTGGCGCTGGGAGTGTTCCTGGGTGGCCTGGCGTTGTGGCTTGTGCAGTTGGGCGCGACGGCACTAATGGCGAAACTGGCCCTGGGCACCCTGCAATTCGGCGGCTGAACACGACCCGCAGTAGTAGGAGCGAGCTTGCTCGCGAAAAACGCAGGGACACCGCGTTTATCCAGAATGCCCGCGTTATCGTTAACAACCTTCGCGAGCAAGCTCGCGCCTACAGTGGCCGCGCTCCTCCAGCAACTTCACAAAACTGTTCAAACTCTGCGACACCGTGCCCCGTCGCCAGATCAGCCAGGTGTGCAACAGGCGGAAACTGTCCGTCAGCGGCCACACGCTCACCGTGGTAAACCCCGGCATGCTTTCCAGCATGCTGCGCGGCATCAGCGCCAGGCCGGCCCCGGCACTGACGCAGGCGAGCATGCCGTGGTAGGACTCCATCTCGAAGATGCGGCCCGGCACCGCGCCATCCTGTGAGAACCACCGCTCGAAATGGTGCCGGTAGGAACAGTTGGAGCGAAAGGTATAGATACTTTCCCCGTTCACATCCTGCCCGCGGGTGATCGGCGCATGGTGCAACGGCGCAATCACCACCATCTCTTCCTCGAACACCGCCACGCCTTCCAGGGTGGCATGCAATACCGGCCCATCCACAAACGCCGCCGCCAGGCGTCCCGACAACACGCCTTCGATCATCGTCCCGGACGGCCCGGTGCTCAGGTCCAGCTCGACCTTGGCGTGCTTCTGGTTGTACGCCGCCAGTAACGCCGGAATGCGCACCGCGGCCGTGCTCTCCAGCGAACCGAGGGCAAATGCCCCCTGGGGCTCCTCCCCCGCCACCGTCGCGCGGGCTTCCTGCACCAGGTCAAGAATGCGCCGCGCATAGCCAAGGAAGTTCCACCCGGCTGGCGACAGGCGCAGGCGGCTTTTCTCGCGGATGAATAATTCCACGCCCAGATCCTGCTCCAGTTGCTTGATGCGCGTGGTCAGGTTCGACGGCACCCGATGAATCAACTGCGCCGCGGCACTGATGCTGCCTTGCTCGGCAACGGCCTTGAAGATTTCCAGCTGCACCAGATCCAAATCATTCTCCAATCGTGAATGTATTGCTCAATATTATTCAGTTTCCAGAAAAGATGCAGCCCCGTAGGCTGACCCCAATCCACTCATTCAGCCGGACGGTGCCATGAACGCTATCACCCACCAGACCCACGCCCTGTCGATCAACCCCACTACCGGGGCGACGGTCGGCAGCTACCCCTACGAAACCGAAGCCCAGTTGGACGCCGCCCTCAACCGTGCCACCCACGCCTTCCGCACCTGGCGCCGCCAGCCGGTCAGCGAGCGCTCGGCCCTGTTGCTGGCCCTGGCCGGTGCCCTGCGTGATCAAGCCGAAGAGATGGCACAGATGATCACCTTGGAAATGGGCAAACCCATCGTCCAGGCCCGTGCCGAAATCGAGAAATGCGCCCAGCTCAGCGAGTGGTACGCCGCCCACGGCCCGGCCATGCTCGCCCCGGAACCGACCCTGGTAGACAACGGCACCGCCCATATCGAATACCGCCCGCTGGGCCCGATCCTGGCCGTGATGCCGTGGAACTTCCCGGTGTGGCAAGTCCTGCGCGGCGCGGTGCCGACGCTGCTCGCCGGCAACACCTACGTGCTCAAACACGCGCCGAATGTCATGGGCAGCGCCTACCTGATGAAAGCCGCGTTCGACAAAGCCGGCTTCGCCGAAGGCTTGTTCGAAGTGCTCAATGTGACCCAGGAAGGCGTGTCAAAAGCCATCGCCGACCCGCGCATCGCCGCCGTCACCCTCACCGGCAGCGTGCGTGCCGGCATGGCCATCGGCTCCCATGCCGGTGCCGCGCTGAAGAAATGCGTACTGGAATTGGGCGGTTCCGACCCGTTCATCGTGCTCAACGATGCCGACCTCGATGCCGCCGTCCAGGCCGCCGTGATCGGCCGCTTCCAGAACAGCGGCCAAGTCTGCGCCGCGGCCAAGCGCCTGATCGTCGAAGCGGGTGTGGTGGAGGCCTTCACCGCCAAGTTTGTCGAAGCCAGCCGTGCCCTGGTGATGGGCGACCCGACCTCGACCGCCACCTACGTCGGCCCCATGGCCCGCTTCGACCTGCGCGACGAACTGCACGCCCAGGTCCAGGCGACCCTGGCGCAAGGCGCGACCCTACTGCTGGGCGGCGACAAAGTAGCCGGCGCCGGCAACTACTACGCGCCGACCGTACTGGCCGACGTCACCGACCAGATGACCTCGTTCAAAGAGGAACTGTTCGGCCCCGTGGCCTCGATCATCACCGCCCGCGACGCCGACCATGCCGTGGCCCTGGCCAATGACAGCGAGTTCGGCCTCACCGCGAGCATCTTCACCAGGGATCCAGCCAAGGCCCGCGACATTGCGAACCAGCTGGAAACCGGCGGGATCTTCGTGAATGCTTTCAGCGTCTCCGACCCTCGGGTGGCGTTTGGTGGCGTGAAGAAGAGCGGCTTCGGTCGCGAGTTGTCGCACTTTGGCGTGCGCGAGTTCTGCAACGCGCAGACCGTTTGGCTGGATCGCAAGTAAGTTCGGGCAGGCCCTGAACCTGCCTCAACAGCGAATATGCCGCCGCACACACTGCACCAGCCCATCCAGCGCCTGCGACTTCACCGGCGCCAGCACGCAGACCGTGTGCTCACGCTCGCCTTCCGTCACGGTCAACGTGTAATGCACCTGGCTTGGGTTGCCGGGTTCTGGCGCGGTGCTTTGCGGCAACTCAAAGAAGTTTGACGCCTCGATCAGTTGCCGCAATTCCTGCTGGTCCGGCTCGGGCAGCGTGTCCAGCTGCACCGTACGAGGTTTGGCCAGCCCCGGAAAAAACGCCGGCCCGCCGTTTTCCTTGATCGAAATTTGCATGGCTGCTCCTCACCGCACAGGCGGTTTGTCACACATGAATGCCAACCGCTTTCCAGCCCTCCTTGACCGCCTTCTGCTCATCCTTGTTCGCGCCATACAGTCGACCGGCGATATCGTAGGTAATCCGCGCGAAGCGCAGGAACCCTGAGTTCGGCCGCAAGCGTGCATCGCGCAATGCGTCATACCAGATCCGCCCCGCACGTTCCCAGGCAAACCCACCCAGCTTCGTGGCCACCTGATAGAACGCATGGTTGGGAATGCCAGAATTGATATGCACCCCGCCATTGTCCTCGTAAGTCTGTACGAAATCATCCATATGCCCCGGTTGTGGATCCTTGCCCAGCAACTTGTCGTCAAAGGCAGTACCGGGTGCTTTCATCGAGCGCAGCGCAATGCCTTTGATCTTGTCGGTAAACAACCCTTTGCCGATCAACCAATCGGCATCTTGCGCCTTCTGCTGCAACGAGTACTGTTTGATCAGCGAGCCAAACACATCCGACAACGACTCGTTCAAGGCGCCGGATTGATTGAAATACATCAGCTTGGCTTCATCCTCGGTCACGCCGTGGGCCAATTCATGGCCAATCACATCAAGCGCGATCGTGAACCGGTTGAATAATTGCTGATCGCCATCACCAAACACCATCTGGGTCGAGTTCCAGAACGCATTGTTGTAGTTCTGGCCAAAATGCACGGTCGCGTCCAGCGCCATACCGGCATCGTCGATGGAGTTGCGGTCGAAGACCTGGTCAAAAAAATCGAACGTGGCGCCCAAACCGTCATAAGCTTCGTCTACGGCCGCATCGCCGCTGGCGGGCTGCCCTTCGCCGCGGATCAGCTTGCCTGGCAGGCTATCCGTGCCCTCGGCGCCGTAGATCGAACGCCGTTTGCCGGCGCCCATGGCCAAGGCCATACGGGCCGGGCCATGAGCGGGCTCGGCGACCATGCGCAACGAGCGGAACGTGCTGTCCTTGGCGCGGGTACGTAGCGCGACGTCCCGTTGCGTTTTATTACCGTTACGCGCGATCTGGTCGAGGATGTAAGGCGGGATCAGGCAGAAAATCGCCTGGCGCGGGTGGCGAACACACATGGGCTGGCTCCTTTTGGCGGGTAATGAACGTCCGGGTCACCGGTTCAGGATAGCCCTGCTGCGGGCACCTGGCCCTAATTGTCATGAACCTGTGTTGCAGTCGTGTTTACCCAAGACTGCGAGGAACTCGCGATGCCAGCACGCAAAGCCAAAATTGACCTGACCCACCGCCCCCGGCTCGTCGATCTACGCCCGTTGATCCCGGCCACCCCCAGCCTGATGGAAGCCAGGGCGGCGACGCCCCGTGTGACGCCCGCCAAGGATCTGCAGGACCGGCGTGGCTACGCACCCGACTTTCTCAGCGGCTTCGCCGTGCCGTGGCCCACGGTGGATGAGGCATTGGCAACTGACGTCCAGCCGCTGCGCCTGGACTACACGCATTTCTCGGTGACCCTGTCACGTTCCCGACGGATGGCGCTCTATGTGGGCGTGAATATCGACGGCGGACAGGCGGTGGATATCGTTCGCAGCAACGACACCTGGGCCTACGACGGCCGCCTGCCCATCAGCGCGCAGATCGGCGACGAGCTCTACACCAACAACGGCCTGGATCGCGGCCACCTGGTGCGACGACAGGATCCCAACTGGGGCGACGAGGCCAACACCGCCAACCTCGACACGTTCCATTTCACCAATTGCTCGCCGCAGATGAGCGGGTTCAACCAGAAGACCTGGCTGGAGCTCGAAGACTACATTCTCGACAACACACAACGCTGGAAGGCCCGGGCCACGGTGTTTACCGGCCCGGTGTTGGCCGATGACGACCGTGTCTACCGCGGCGTGAAAATCCCCAAGGCATTCTGGAAAGTGGTGGCCTACCTCGGCGACGACGGCAAGCCCTCTGCCAGCGCCTACATGATCGACCAGAGCCGTGAACTCGGTCAGCTTGATCTGGTATTTGGCCAACTGCGGACCTACCGGCGCAGTGTGATCCAGATCGAGCAATTGACCGGCATCCGTTTCGCCAACCTGGCCGACTACGACGGTTTCAGCAATGAAGAGCGCGCCACGGGGACGCGAATTGAAGCACTGATCCGCGGCCCTGAAGATATACGCCTCTGACCGGTTACCGCGGCTTTATGTGGGCGCGAGCCTATACGCGCCTACAGAAAGCCGCCATTCGGTTCCCCCTCCCCAGCCCAATCGACTACCATACCGCGCCGGTTCCCAAACGGGACTAATAGGGAATCCGAAGCGCGGTACCCCCGCGTCAATCGGAACTGCCCCCGCAACTGTAGATGCCGAGCCTGCTCCTCAACGCCACTGGATACCCTCCGGGAAGGCTGGAGCCGGGTGAAGACGCATCAGTCAGGAGACCTGCCGGCCCAGTAAAACCACTAACCGGCGGGGTGTCCGGGAAGGACATCCTTGGCTGCCTCCACCGCAGCGTCCGAGGGCGTATTTCCGAACCGTACCTCCCCAGTTCCACGTACGGCTCCCAGGAGATTGCCCCATGCTGCCACGCGTTACCGCCTTGCTCACCGGCCTGGGCTTCTGTGCCCTGGCCCAGGCGACGCCCACCCACTACCCGCTGACGCTGGAGAACTGCGGCAGCACCCTGACCTTTCAGCAAGCGCCCGCCCGCAGCGTAACCATTGGCCAGGCGGCGACCGAAATGCTCTACGCCCTGGGTGTGGGCAACACAGTGGTCGGCACGGCGTTGTGGTTCAACAACGTGTTGCCGCAGTTCAAGGCACAGAACGACACCATCGAGCGCCTGGCCAACAATGAGCCAAGCTTCGAAGCGGTCATTGCCAAGCGCCCGCAACTGGTGGCCGCCGAGTTGGAATGGGTGGTTGGCCCACAAGGCGTGGTCGGCACCCGCGAGCAGTTTCATGAATTGAAGATCCCCACCTACCTGCTGCCCTCCGACTGCGAAGGCAAGAACAACCTGGTGGGCGCCGACGGCACACGCCTGGAGCCGTTCCGCATCGACACCATTTATAAAAGCATCAGCCAACTGGCCGAGATTTTCGACGTGCCGGACCGCGGCCAGCAACTGAACGAGGCGCTCAAGGCGCGCCTGGCCAAGTCCGTCGCCACCGCCCGCAACAAGGGCCTCAAGCAGGCCAGTGCGCTGGTGTGGTTCTCCAGCGCCGAAATGGCCAGCGATCCCTATGTGGCCGGCCACAAGGGTGTCCCCGAATTCATGCTGCAAACCCTCGGCTTGCACAACGTGGTGCAGTCCGATGAAGAGTGGCCCGCCGTCGGCTGGGAAACCCTCGCCAAAGCCAACCCCACCTTCCTGGTGATCGCGCGCATGGACCGCCGCCGCTACCCGGCCGACAACTACGAACAGAAACTGGCCTTCCTGCGCAGCGACCCGGTGACACGCAACATGGACGCGGTGAAACACAACCGCATCATCATCCTTGACGCCATGGCCCTACAGGCCAGCGTGCGTACTTTCGATGGGCTCGACCAACTGGCGAGCGCCATCGACAGCTACGACCTGCCCAAATGAGCAGAACGCTTCTCGCCCTGGCGCTGCTGTTGATCGCCATACTGGCCGGCGTAGCCATCGGCGAAACCGCCATCGAGCCGCAGGTAGTGCTCCAGGTGTTGGCCAATAAACTGTGGGCCGCTGGCTACGCGCTGGACCCTATCGACGAAGGCGTGGTGTGGAACTATCGCCTCACTCGCACGCTGGTCGCCGCCGCCTGCGGTGCGGGGCTGGCCACATGCGGGGTGATTCTGCAGTCGTTGTTGCGCAACCCCTTGGCCGATCCCTACCTGCTTGGCATCAGCGCCGGTGCCTCGACCGGCGCGGTGCTGGTGGTGCTGATGGGGGTCGGCGGTGGCTTGATCTCGCTGTCCGCCGGCGCCTTTGCCGGGGCGATGGCGGCGTTTGCGCTGGTGATTTTGCTCGCCCGGGCCAGCGGGTCGTCGAGCGGCACCGGCCAGATCATCCTGGCAGGCATCGCCGGTTCGCAGCTGTTCAACGCGCTGACCGCGTTCCTGATCACCAAGTCCGCCAGCTCCGAACAGGCGCGCGGCATCCTGTTCTGGTTGCTGGGTAATCTCAGCGGCGTGCGTTGGTCGTCGGTGTGGCTGGCGGTACCGGTGGCCGTCGCGGGGTTGGCGGTGTGCCTGTGGCACCGCCGCGCACTGGATGCATTCACCTTCGGCAGCGACTCGGCGGCGTCCCTCGGCATCCCGGTGCGCCGCGTGCAATTTGTGCTGGTGGGCTGCGCGGCGTTGGTCACCGCGGTGATGGTGTCGATTGTCGGCTCCATTGGTTTTGTCGGCCTGGTCATCCCTCACGCCGCACGCCTGTTGCTCGGTACCGGGCACTCACGCCTGCTGCCGGCCAGCGCCTTGGGAGGCGCGTTGTTTTTGATTACAGCCGATGTGCTGTCACGCACCTTGATCAAGGGCCAGGTCATTCCGGTGGGCGTGGTCACCGCACTCGTCGGCGCGCCGGTATTTGCGCTGATCCTGATCGGCCGGAGGAATGCGCGATGACGGTGCTGAGCTGCACGGCCCTGGGCTTCAAGGTGCGAGAGGCCCAGTTGCTGCGCGATATTCACCTGCAAGTCCAGTCGGGGGAAACCTTGGGTATCGTCGGGCCGAACGGCTCCGGCAAATCGACCCTGCTCAAACTGCTCGCCGGCTTGCGCGCACCGGCCAGCGGCGAGGTGCACCTGGGCGGTGAGCGTTTGGGCGAACTGTCCCGCCGCGCCATCGCACAACGCCTGGCAGTGGTGGAACAACAGGCCGACACCGACGATGCCATCCGCGTATTCGACGCCGTGGCACTGGGGCGCACACCGTGGTTGTCGGCGCTGAGCCCGTGGTCCAGCGAAGACGATCGCATCGTGCGCCAGGCCCTGCACGACGTCGACGCCACCCACCTGAGCCAACGCGCCTGGCGCAGCCTCTCCGGCGGTGAGCGCCAACGCGTGCACATCGCCCGCGCCCTGGCGCAACGGCCACAGATCCTGTTGCTGGATGAGCCGACCAATCACCTGGACATCCAGCATCAACTGACGATCTTGAAAGGCGTGCAGGCGTTACCCGTCACCACCTTGATCGCCCTGCACGACCTCAACCAGGCACTGACCTGTGACCGCCTGGCCGTGCTGGATCATGGGCGATTGGTGGCACTGGGCAAACCGCTGGAGGTGCTGACGCCGCAACGCTTGCAGGAAACCTTCGGCGTGCAGGCGCATTACCTGACAGACCCGTTCGACGGCGCGCAGATACTGCGGTTGCGCTCGAACTGAGATTTAACAACGCGGCCCAACAGGGTCATCGGGGGCGAGCCCTAATGCCAGTCAGTCAAGGAGAAAAACGGTAACTCTGGAGAGCGGGCTAATTGTGGAAAGCGGGCTTGTTGTGGCGAGCCCGCTTCGTTTTCCTCCTTGACTGACTGGCATTAGGGCAAGGCCCGTCATACGAAAGCCCATGATGGGTACCTCTTGAAGCAAGGACCCATCAGGCAAGAACCGCGGCAGGTTTACGGTGCTACAGCGATCCGGCGCGCGACCCACGCCCGGCTATAGGCCAGTACGTTCTCGGCGATCGCCAACGGAAAATGGATAAACCCATGAGCCGCCTCCGGCAGCAGATAGGCTTCCACCGTCCCCCAGCGCTCAGCGATAAGCAGGGTGTCATCCTTGAGCGGGTCCAATGCCCCCACAAACATCAACGCCGGCGGCAACCCGCTTAAGTCGCCATACAACGGCGACAACGGTGGCTGTCGCCGCTGCTCATCGCTCAACCCTGGGGTCAGCCTGCGCAACGCGTCCACCATGCCAGGCCCATCCAGCAACAACGTCTGCGGGCCCGCCGCGCGTACGCTGGGAGTGCCGGTCAAATCATAGACGCCGTAATACAACACCGCACCGCTCACGCGCTGGAGCAAATCCGGCCACTGCTTCAATGCCAGCAACGTCGCCGCCGCCAAGTGCGCACCGGCCGATTCCCCCACGACAATCACCGGCAACCCGGCAAATTCCGCGCAGTCACCCAACAGCCAGCGCGCGGCGCTCAAACAATCCTCCATCAGCCCTTCTATCGGTGTATCGACCGCCAGCCGATAATCCACCGACACCACCGCCACCTCGCACGCGTTCACCAGGCCCAGGTTGAGGTCATCATCCATCTGCGCATTGCCGATCACCCAACCGCCGCCGTGGATATCCAGCACCACGCCCTTGGGCTTGCCGCTCGGCCGCAAGATACGCACGGGGACTGCGCCCACGAATTGAGTCTCGGCCAGCGGCGCCCGCTTGAACGTTTGACTGACCCGCAACAGCGCCTGAATCAAACGCGGTGTCACGCGATTGCGGATTTTGAAGCGCGGCAGCCAAGTGAGCTTTTGGTTGAAGCGGCGCATTTGAGCCAGTTCAGGCGCACTGGCGGGCCAGGGTTTATGGGCCATCAGCGGTTATTGCGCAAAATCGAGAAATTCAACGCCGCCGCCACGCACAGCCACGCCAGGTACGGGAACAGGATCAGCCCGGTAATCAGGTCCAGGCGCACGGCCAATACCACCATTGCGGCGACGGTGAGCCACAACAACACGATGATCAGCATACCGGCGAGCAACTGATGCGCACCGAAAAATACCGGTGTCCACAGCGTGTTCAACGCAATCTGCGCCGCCCACAATGCCAGCACCGGCTGGCTGTCGGGGATCAGGCTCAAGCGGTAACCGGCCCAGGCCAACAGCAGGTAGATAATGCTCCAGGCCACCGGGAACAGCCAGTTGGGCGGGGTGAAGCCGGGCTTGACCAGGGATTCGTACCAGGCACCGGGCTTGAAAATGACACCGGTGCTGGCGGCAGCGGCGCAAGCCAGGAGGAATATAAAGAAGGTCATCGTCTGTCCTTGGCTGAGTTCAGTGGCGTGCAACGGGGAAGTCTTTCTGCATGCATCTTCAATGACTCCAGCACGCGCGCAAAAATTCCATCCGGAGTGGCGATTTGCGCGAGCGGGCGCCTCTTCTGTGCGTCATCAAAATTCGCTAAGGTGCCTCGATACCCTAGCCTATTTTGCCCTTATCGAGACCCTGCACCTTGGCCCACTCCCCCACTGATCGCCCCACCCGCATCTGGGGAGTGTTCCTGATCTTCCTGCGCCTGGGCCTGACCTCCTTCGGCGGTCCCGTCGCGCACCTGGGCTATTTCAGGCACGAATTCGTGACCCGGCGCGGCTGGCTGAGCGAGCGCAGCTATGGGGATTTGGTCGCGCTGTGCCAGTTCCTGCCCGGCCCGGCCAGCAGCCAGGTGGGCATCGCGCTCGGCCTGTCGCGGGCCGGCTACGGCGGAGCGCTGGCGGCGTGGCTGGGGTTTACGCTGCCGTCCGCCGTCGTGCTGATCCTGTTTGCCCTGGGCATTGCCCAACACAGCACCGCCATCCCGCCCGGCGCGCTGCACGGCCTCAAGGTGGTGGCTGTCGCGGTGGTCGCCCAGGCCGTATGGGGCATGGCGCGCAACCTGTGTACCGACGCACCGCGCATCACCCTGATGCTGCTCGCCGCCTGCGTGGCCCTGCTGCAAAGCTCTGCGTGGGGCCAGGTCGGGGTGATCAGCGCAGCGGCGGTGGCTGGCCTGCTGCTGTTCAAGCCCACACCGCCCGCCGCGCACGATGCGTTGCCCGTGACCATCAGCCGTCGTGCAGGGGCAATGTGGTTATCGCTGTTTGTGCTGGTGCTGGCCGGTCTGCCGATCCTGGCCCACTGGCTCCCCAACCCAGGCCTGGCGTTAACCGACGCCTTCTACCGCACCGGCGCGCTGGTATTTGGCGGCGGCCACGTGGTGCTGCCCCTGCTGCAAGCCGAAGTCGTGCCCACCGGCTGGGTCAGCAACGACGTGTTCCTGGCCGGCTACGGTGCCGCCCAAGCCATGCCCGGCCCCTTGTTCACCTTCGCGGCTTTCCTCGGGGCCTCCATGACCCAAGCCCCGACCGGCTGGCTCGGCGGCCTGCTCTGCCTGCTGGCGATCTTCGCACCGTCGTTTTTGCTGGTGATGGGCGCACTGCCCTTCTGGGAAAGCCTGCGCCGCAGCCCTCGCACCCAGGCCGCGCTGGCAGGCGTGAACGCCGCGGTGGTCGGCCTGTTGCTGGCGGCGTTGTATCAGCCGGTGTGGACCAGCGCGATCTTTACCGCCCAGGACTTCGGCCTGGCGCTGATTGGCGTGGTGGCGTTGATGGTGTGGAAGCTGCCACCCTGGCTGGTGGTGGTAGGAAGCGGCGCGGCGGGATGGTTATTGAGTCTTACGGTGTGAGGCTCGCAGCCCACGCGCATCGCCCTGCCGAGTGAATCCCTAGCCCTTCAACTCGCCCAAACGATGACTCGCCGCGTCATCATAAGCCACGTACAACGACTCGGCGATTTGGCTTTTGATGGCTTTGGTGGATTCCAGACCCAGCACAAAACCTTCCGCCTTGCCGCCGGCACGGTTGAGCTCTTCGTGAGTGGCCGCGCCCGTGATGGCGTCGAGAAGCTTGGCGGCGTGAGGGCCTACACCTTTGGGCAGGGAGATTTGGTCGATGGTCATTACGGTACCTTCAAGGATGGAGATCGGTAGCGCGTGGAACCACTGCCGGGGTGGCATGGTAGACCGGTTAGCGGAGAAAGGGGTTGCTTTCGGCCAGACGCTCGACGGTTTCAACACCGGATCTGCGTTGTTTTAGAAAGCGAGGCGCTTGACTGGAGGGGATTGGGTGAGTCGTAGCTCAACTATTTCAACATGCAGGATCGTACAAGCCAGCTAACCACCCCCTCGATATCCTGACACCTCTCAACTACCCGAGTATCGGTCATGGCCCAGTCACAGCACCCAACACAACCTGTAAACCTCACGCAAAAAGCTTCGCTCATCAACGAGCAATGGAGCCCGAGGGTCGTCGCCGAGATGAACGACTACCAGTTCAAGGTGGTGCGTATCGAAGGAGAATTCATCTGGCACTCGCACCCGGAAACCGACGAGGCGTTTCTTGTGCTTGAAGGGACGCTGCGTATCGACCTTCCGGAAGGCCCCGTGTACGTGGCGCCGGGTGAACTGTATGTGGTCCCCCGTGGCGTCGAGCATCGGACGGCCGCCGAAGGTGAAGCCAAGCTGATGATGATCGAACCGCGCGGCATTCTGAACACTGGCCATGAAGGCGGAGAGCGCACTGCCACGAATGATCTGTGGATCTGAACGGCTGGGGCTCGTCGCCCCGCTTTTGAACTTGGCGCCGAGGGCGAGGATAGCGAGTACGGCCAACGGGTGAGGCGGTGCAAGCCGCCTGATGCACCGGTAAAAACCACTGCGCCCACCAATAGACGGCGTCGGTCGTGATGGGTTAATCAGCCTCCCCTACTCTTCAACACTGTGTATCAACGCCGCAAACAGCTCGCCACGCGGCCTCTTGTTCCACGGGATATCGGCACTTTCAAACCACGCCTGCCCGGCTTCCGGATGGGGGCCGCTCAGTACCACCACGCCTTTTTCATAGGCATAACGCGCCGCGGCGACGTCGCCGTTATGGTAGGTCGCAAGGGTTTTATAGCGTGTGGTCGTGCGGGGTGTGGGGAAGTAAGGGCCATCCTGATAGAAGGCGTGGTCCGGCTTGCCCGCCCAGGTGACGCGAACCGCCGCGTCGTCGAGGGTGGTCACTTCAAAGCCTGGGCGGCCGACTTCGCTGTCGAGGGCCTGCGGGATCAGGCCGAAGTTGTTTTCGTCCGCCAGGTAGGCGCCCATGCACAAGCCCAGGTAACGACCACCCTGGGCGACATAATTGCGAATGGCCTCGACGCGAGCATCGCCCAGGCTGTCGAGGGCGGCGGGAATGTCCTGGCCGCCGCCGGGTTGCACATAGAGATCGTAGCGGGCGAGGGTTTGCGCGGTGATGTCGATCGGTTCGTCGGCGCCGACGAAGTCGATCTGGTAAGTCGGGTCGAGACGCAGCAGTGCCCTTTTCACGCTTTCCGAACAGTCCTCGCAGCCCGCCGGGCCGCGGTAGATCGCCACATGGGTGAGGGGTGTGGCGGCGTGCGCCGACACTGTGGCAAACGCCAGTAACGCGGCGGCGATAGCGTACGACTTCATGGCAGTGGGCTCTTGGCAGGTAGGGCATGGGTGATCCAGCGCACAGCCTAAATCGAATGGGCTGTTGAATCCGTTAACAGTTGTAAACACCCCCAGGTGCCTTGGGTACCCTGCAGGCCGGCTCGAAAGGCGGCATGCAATGGATCTGAAATTCAGTCACGTCTATATATTGGTCGAGCATCTCGAGATAGGGTTGTTGTGGCGAGCGGTGGGCGCATTATCGGGTTGCCCAAACGCTTAGGGCACTTCTCCATCGAGATTCTGGAGGAGAAAGGGCTGAAAGCCTTTATCGACGCAGCGTTTGCCGACGAACCGGTCAATTAGGGCACTCCTTCGCAGCAGCGCAGTCTCTACCTGACACCCACTTTTGCCCAGCGGAGCCTCACATGATCATTGTCCACCACCTCAACAACTCGCGCTCGCAGCGCATTCTATGGCTGCTCGAAGAGCTCGGCCTGCCCTACGAGATCAAGCGCTACCAGCGCGACCCGAAAACCAATCTTGCACCACCGGAGCTCAAGGCCATTCATCCGCTGGGCAAATCCCCGGTGATTGAAGACGGCTCCCGCGTGGTGATCGAGTCCGCCGCGATCATCGACTACCTGATCCGCCGCCATGGCGAAGGCCGCCTGCAGCCAGACCCGGCGACCGCCACCTATGACGAGTACGTGCAGTGGCTGCACTTCGCCGAAGGTTCGGCCATGTTGCCGTTGATGCTCAACCTGTACGTCGGGCGCCTGGGGGAAGCCGGTGCGCCGTTGCATCCGCGTATCGAGTCCGAGGTGGCCAATTACCTGGGTTATCTGAACGACGCCCTGGGCAACTCTCCATATCTGGTGGGTGACACGTTGAGCGGCGCGGATATCCAGATGAGCTTTATCGGCGAGATTGCCAAGGCCCAGGGCAAGTTGCAGGCCTACCCGAACCTGGCCGCCTGGGTGCAGCGGTTCCAGGCGCGCCCCGCGTATCGCCAGGCGTTGGAACAGGGCGGAGCGTATGCGTTTGCGAAGTGAGGACGCTGTTGTGGCGAGCGGGCTTGTTGTGGCGAGCGGGCTTGCCCCGCGTTGGGCTGCGCAGCAGCCCCAAAACCAGGCACCGCGGTGTGTCAGTTAAAAACACATCGCCTGTAAAGGGGCTGCTTCGCAGCCCAACGCGGGGCAAGCCCGCTCGCCACAACGGCCCACTCCACAACAGCTTGCTCGCCACAGGAAACGCGGTGAGCGTTCAGCTCAGGCGAAAACGCGCGGTGTTGTCGCTCAGGGCACGGCTGCCCTTACTCAGCGTATCCGCCGCCTGATTCACCGCCCGCGCGCCGTCGAGCAAGCGCCCTGCCGCCTGGTCGACCTGTTGGATATTGCCGCTCACTTCATCCGCCGTGGTGGCTTGTTCTTCCACCGCCGCCGCAATCTGCGCCAGGGTGTCGGTGACGTTCTGCACAGCCCCGGCGATCTCGCCCAGCCGCGTGCCCAGCCCGGTGACGGACTCGGCATCGGTCAGCGCCTGTTCGCAGGCGGCGCCCATCAGCGTGACGGCCTGGCTGACCGTGGCGCGCAGGCTGTCCACCGTGCTGGCGATCTGCGCGGTGGAGGCCTGGGTGCGTTGTGACAGGCTGCGCACTTCATCGGCCACCACGGCAAAGCCCCTGCCCTGCTCGCCGGCGCGAGCGGCTTCGATGGCGGCGTTGAGCGCCAGCAGGTTGGTTTGTTCGGCGATGCCGCGAATGGTGTCGACCACCGATTGAATCTGCTGGCCCTGCTGGCTCACTTGCTCCAGGGCGTTGGCCGTGTCGGTCAGGCGCTGGTTGAGCTGCTGGATGCTCGCCGTGGTGCGCAGGCTGTCGCGGCTGCTGTCTTCGGCGATGCGCCGGGTCTGCTGGGCGCTGCCGGAGGCTTGTTCACAGCTCTTGGCGACGCCCATGGAGGTGGCGGCCAACTGCGTGGCGGCGGCGGCGATCTGGCTGATCTGGTGTTGCTGGTCTTCGACGTCGCCGAGGGTGCTGCTCGATTGCGTATTGAGGGTGAGCACGGCAGAACCGAGCTGCTGGGTCTCGTGGTTGACCCCGAGCAGGCTGGTGCGCAACTGCACCACCGCCACGTTGAGCGCGGTGCTGATGACCGCCAGTTCGTCGCGCCCTTCCACCGCCACTTCCACGCACAGGTTGCCGTCACGCAGGGACTCGGCCAAGGTGGTGATACCGCTGGCACTGCGGCGGATCGAGGCTTGCAGGCACATGAACAGGTACAGCGCCGCCAAGGCCAGCAGGCTGAACGTCGCCACTACAGGGATGAACTGCTGAAGGGAACGGTCGTGGTAATAGCTCAGGCGCGCTTCCAGTGAGCCCAGCGACTGGTTGCGCAGCGCGCCCAGGCTACCGAGCATGGCGTCGACACTGCGCTCGAAACCGGCGGGATCGAGCTTGATGCTGCCGCCGAACACGCCATCGTCAAGCACTTTGAGCTCGCTATCCAGCAATTGCAGGCTGTTGTCGTACTGGGCGATCCAGGGTTCCAGGCCAGGGTATTGCTTGGCCTTGAGCGACGCCGTCGCCTTGACCAGTTGCTCCCGCGCATCACCGATGCGGCTGCGCAGGTCACGCATCTGCAAACGGCTTTGCAAGGTGAACTGCCCCGAGGCGACGGACGACTGACCCACACTGGCCATGCGCCCGATACGCTCGATCAGGTCTGGCGTTTGCTGGGTGGAAACCTGCATCAGCAGGTAAGTTTCCAGCCAGGGATCGAGGATCAGGCCGGTGTCGAGGGCGATCTGCTCGCGCAGGGTTTGCAGGGCGGTCAGGGCCGAGGTGAAGCGGTCGTAACCGTCCGGCCACCAGCCCACCGTGCGCAGGGATTGCACGTCCATGCCCTTGACCGTTGCCTGCAACGCCTCGAAGCGGGCCAGGGTGTCAGCGCTGACGCCCCGAGCCTTGAGCGCATCGCCCAGGGCTTGCAGGCTTTGCAGGATCAGCGGGTTATTGGCATCCACCTTGTCCATCGCCACCTTGGCCGCAGGCGTCGGTTCACGCAGCAGGTCCAGGGCTTTCCAGCGCGACGCCAGGTTGCGCTGGGCGGTCAATTGGCCATCCAGCGAATCCAGGGCCAGCAGTTGGTGAACGCCGGACGTTTCGCTGGAAATCACCGCTAATTTATCGCGATAGTCCAACCCGATCAGCCACAGGCTCCCGGCCAGGGGCAGCATGAACAGAATGAATAGAATCTGGAACTTGCGCGCAAAACCAAAACGTCCGAGCAGGCGGATACCGGGTAATAAAAGACTGTGCATGGCCGACCACTCCCCAAAACAACCCACGTGGTACAACGCAGGGCGAAACCATGAAATGACTAACGGCAAAATGCCATGTCATTGATTGGGAAGGCTCAAGCAAGATACGGGCCGTCGGCATGGGGCCCGCAGATAGGCAGGGTGCGGCTGAATAACGGGCGCGGCGCGCACGAAAATGGGGCAAAAGCACTCAGGTACGCTGGGCAAACTGTAACCGCTCTTTACGCCCCTTTCGCTTATTCGCCGGCGGGCGACGCATTTACCTGCATGTACTGGCTGAAATTGTTGATGTGGTCATCCAGATTGTCCTCAAGCATCAGCCGGTATTGCTCGGTGAAATACTTCAACAGCGCTTCGCGTGCGTCGGCCATCTCCGCCCCGGACTTGAAACTGCGCGCGCTGGCCCAGGCATTGAAACGCGTGGTCCCGAAGGTCATCGAGGCGCTGACCTGGCCGATGTTTTCAAGGGTCTTGAGTTGCTCGTTCGACAGCTCGATATGGGCGTCGGCGCGGTCGTAGAAGGCTGAGTCGGTGGCGTCTGCCATGGTGGGCTTCCTTGATGAATCGTTGAATTGAGTTCAAGCCAGCAACGCGGTAATCCACTGCACCTGCTGGACCAGTTCCTGCACCTTGGCCTGCGGCACCGCCTGCCGCGCTTGCTGGAAACTGGCCAGGGTCTTGTGTTTCTGGCGCAGCAGGCGTTGCCATTTGGCCAGGAACACCGGGCTGCGCGCCTGCATCAGCAGCGGGCCGAAGTACAACGCCTCGGCACTGTACACCACTGGTTCGGCACGTTCGGCGACGATGATTTCGTAGTAGAAACGGTTTTCCTGCAACAGCTCCTCGACCAGGATGCGGTAGCCATTGTCCATCAGCCAGTGGCGCAGCGGTTGCTCGCCGCCGTTGGGTTGCAGGATCAGACGCTCCTGGCCGTTGAGGTACGCCGTGCCGCTGGCGAGGATGTCACGGATCGTCTCGCCGCCCATGCCGCACAGGCTGATGGCGGTGATCGCATCTGCCGGCGTGATGGCCGCCAAGCCATCGGCCAGGCGCACGCTGACTTGCTGCTCCAGGCCATTGTCGCGCACGGTCCGTTCCGCCGCGTGGAAGGGCGTCGCCGCCACCTCCCCCGCCACCGCTGCTGCGATCACACCGCGACGCATCAACGCCACCGGCAGGTAGGCGTGGTCCGAGCCGATATCCGCCAACCGCGCCCCAGGCGGCACATGCGCCGCCACGCGTTCCAGGCGGGTGGAGAGTGTGTGTTCGTTCAACTGAGGTTCCTTCTTCACCGCGAATGTCAGTGCGAGCGGCGCATCATGCTGGGTGAAGAAGATGAGGTAAAGGCTGGCGCCGTTTTGCTCGGTGGTGTAGGCCGACGGTCAGGGCTATCGAGGCCCTGCGAGTCTGCAATGGCAGCAGCTCGTCATACCGCTGCTCCAGCATCCGCGCATCAAACAGACTATCCGCTGTCATCCACGCCTCTTTACACATAGCCACCTAGCCGTTAAACGAGTACTGTTAATTGGCCATCCCCCCCCCTAGCGTGCATCGCGCTTGGTAAACAAGCAGCATTGCGTTTTTTCCCTTCGTCTGAGAGACATGAATGTCGTCCAGCAGCTGGATTTTGAAATGGAATTCAACACCTCACGAATACCGCGAACAAGCGACTGAAAGGCTGCAAGCCTTGCAGCCTGGTGCTGAAGTCGCGTGGCCCTGCAGCGAAAATCTCCAGCCAGATGATCGAGTGTATGTGCTTCGCATGGGCCCCGAGCGGCAGGGCCTATATGCGAGTGGCCACGTTATTGAAGCGCCCCATCACGCCTTGAACCCGAATGAGCGCACTGTGCATTTTCGGGTAGACCAAGTGCATGCGGACTGCGCCAACGGCTTCGTGCCGCTGGTGCTCCTACAGCAGTGGTTTGCAGACCAGGATTGGGTAACGCTCCAAGACTGTGCCCCCTTAAAGGAGCCACTGGCTGGGCCATTGGAAACGCTATGGCAGCAGGCCCAAGGGCAGCACATCCTTGCAACCTACGCCGCCTATGCCGACGCCGATCGCGGCAATGGTCACAAAAAATGGCTCGCGCGCTATGAGGAGTTGACCCATCGAGTTGCACAGGTCCGCAGCGGCGAACATGAGCTGAGCGAGTCGTTACTCGCTGAACTCTGGGAGTGGAGTCAAAACGGCGTTACCGGCGTCGCCCCAGGCCATCTTTACAACGCGGAGTTCCAGTCGGGCAAAGCGCTGCTTTTCGAGTTCACGAAAAAAATCCTGCATTCACCCGATGAGCAAACCCTGAATGAGGTCTACCAAGACTGGGCGAATGCAAAACAACGTGGAATCTTTTCCAGGACACTGCATTCAGTGATCCATCGCGTCTTTGCCGCCGTAGCACCGCAACACTACTCATCGCTGCTTAACAGGCAAGACCTCATCTCCCTGCTCAAGGGAATGGCGAAGTATTTTGAACTGCGCTGCAATTTGGATCAGAACTGGGCTGGGCTCAACCGTGCGCTCAAGGCGTTTATGCGTGACGCAGGGCTGGATCCGTCACACGAGATTAAAAACAATGTGGCGATGTGGGAGCTCTACGAGCTTTTTGACCACGCTCGCCCCCTCGCAGCGTTGCCATTGCCGCAAGATCAGTGCATGAAAGGACATAACACCATGCAAGCTTCCTCGGTTCCCTTGAATCAAATCCTGTTTGGCCCGCCAGGCACAGGGAAAACCTACCATTCGATCAACGCCGCACTGGAAATCCTCGACCCTGATTTTCTAAGGGATCACGGCGAGCCTGAACAACGGTCTGCCTTGAAGAAACGCTTCGAAACGCTGATGAAAGCGGGGCAGATTGTGTTTTGCACGTTTCATCAAAGCTTCAGCTACGAAGATTTTATCCAGGGCATCCGCGCTGAAACGCAGGACGGTCAATTGACCTACAGCGTACACAATGGGGTTTTCAAACAACTCTGTGATCGAGCACGCATTGGTGTAATCGCCCAAAACGATGTGCTCGACAAAGCGATTCATCAATTGAAGAAGACCCTCGCTGAGCTCGAACTGGCCGATGCCGATACAGACGGTGTTTATGGGCTGGAAATGAGGACCCGCACCGGCAAAGCGTTTCGTGTGCGCCCAAGCCGAGACCACACACTCCTGGTTTTTCCTTCCAATTCAACAAGCCCGAAGACCCAAGCCCGCATCATGCTCAAGGACCTTCGGGATTTTTATGCACAAAACCCGACGGGGCGCCTTATTGCTGGGGAAACGTACTTGTGGGGCGTGCTGGATTATCTGAAAAGACACTGTCATCTGCCTGTTTATGACCCAAAGCTTCCGGCCCAGAAGGCGGCCGACAAATTCGTGATGATCATCGATGAAATCAACCGCGGTAACGTCTCGCGGATCTTCGGTGAATTGATCACCTTGATCGAACCCTCCAAGCGTGAAGGGGCGGATGAAGCGTTATCCGCTGAGTTGCCTTACGCCGATGAAGACGAACCACGCTTCAGCGTTCCGAGCAACGTTTACCTGATAGGCACCATGAACACGGCCGACCGATCACTTGCCGGCATGGACATTGCGTTGCGTCGCCGTTTTGTCTTCAAGGAGATGCCGCCCAACACTGCGCTCCTCAGTGGCCATCGCGTGGGCGACATCGACCTGGGTGATTTGCTGAGCATCATGAACCAACGTATCGAAGCCCTGCTGGGCCGTGAGCATTGCCTGGGACATGCGTACTTCATGCCGCTGCTCGACCCCGATTTATCCGACAGCGAAGCTCGCTTCAAGCTGCTGAGCATTGTCTTTCAAAATCAAATCCTCCCGTTGCTTCAGGAGTATTTTTTCGAAGACTGGCAGCGCATCCAGTGGGTACTGAACGATCACCGCAAGCCCAATGCCGACAGGTTTGTGTATCAGGTCACCCGCTTGAATACAGACCTGTTTGGCGCACAGATCGATCAGGCCCTCGATAACCGTCCATGGCGAATCAATGAAGACGCTTTCACCCGGCACAGTGCGTTTGCCGGGATCATTGAGGTCAGACAGGTTGCGCCTGAGGGGGCTACGCCCTCTTGAACAAAACCGTAACTGTTCGCGAGTACGCACAGCTAACCATCGGGGCAACACCCAGTGAGTCACTGGACGTCGCCCATGTGACGGCCAGTGCCTTTGATCACTTATGCAAACTGAACGCATCGTTCAAAAAGTCCGGTGCGGCCCTATTGCAACTTGATGGCCGACAGTCACTGAAACTGGATAACTACGTAGGGGTGATCCAGACGCCATGTGGCACTACGCTGGAGATTCTGCCGAAGACCACTGATGAAGCGGACGGGGCTCCTGCAAGCCGAGCGCTACTGCAAAAAATGATTCAGGCCGCACTGAAACTCAAGACCCGCATCGTCGGCAAAGCGGCCCTCGATCTATTCGACGCACCGATCAGCGAGTGGGTCATGGGCCAGTTTCTGGAGGCGCTGGAGCATCTGATCAAATGCGGCCTGCGCTTTGAGTATCAGCGCATCGAAGAAGAACAACCGTACCTGCGCGGACAGCTCAACACCCTGGCACAGCTGCGCCAACCCCCCAGCCGCCGTCATCATTTTCAAATCCGACACGACGTCTATCTACCCGACCGCCCCGAAAATCGATTACTCAAAACCGCGCTCCTTAAGGTGTGCGCCGCTACCCGCTTGCCCAGCCACTGGCTGCTGGCCCACGAACTGCGTAGTCGTCTGAGCGAGATTCCACAAAGTGATCAAACTGAGCATGATTTCCGGCAGTGGCGCAATGATCGGCTGATGGCCCAGTACCGGGACATCAAGCCATGGTGCGAAATCATCCTTTCCCAGCAAATGCCACTGGCATTGTCTGGAGATTGGCAAGGGCTGAGCATGTTGTTTCCGATGGAGAAGCTATTTGAAAAGTATGTCGAAGCTCTGCTGCCCACTCAGCTCGCCAGCGATGCACAGCTGTTACCTCAACGAAGCAGTAAATTTTTGTGCCTACACAAAAGCCGCGATCTGTTCCAGCTCAAGCCGGACCTGATGGTTAAACACCCTGCCGGATACATAGGGCTGCTCGATGCCAAATGGAAACGCCTGGACAGCAACAACATCGATAAAAACTACGGACTGTCCCAAAGCGATTTCTATCAGATGTTCGCCTATGGCACTCGCTACCTGGAGAGTAAAGGCGAACTGGTCCTGATCTACCCAATGACCAGCCGATTCAAGGAGCCACTTTCACCCTTCATTTTTTCTGACCTGTTGAAGCTTCACGTGTTGCCATTCGATCTGGACAAACAAAAACTGATCGGTATTGAAACAACCCAATTGCCCCGCCGCTGAATAACCCGCGGTACAACAATCACTGGCGCACAAACCCCACTACCCGCGCCAACATCCGATCACACGCCTCCAGTTGCGCCAGGCTGATAAATTCATCGGCCTTGTGCCCCTGCTCCATGCTCCCCGGCCCGCACACCACCGTGGGAATCCCCACCTGGTCAAACAGGCCGCCCTCGGTGCCAAAGGCGACGGTGCCGTAGTCTCGAGAGCCGCAAAATTGCGCGACCCACTCGGCGGCCTGGCTTTCCAGCGAGGTCACCAGGCCGGGGTAGCTCGACAACTCGCTGAAGCCGATCGCGCACTGCGCACTCACCGCCTGCATCGCCGGTAGCAGGGTGTGCTCGGCGTAATCACGCAGTTGGTTGGCCACCTGCCAAGGGTCATGGGCCGGCAGCGAGCGCACTTCAAAGTCAAACGTGCACTGCTGCGGGACGATATTCAGTGCCTTGCCGCCGCTGATCACACCGGTCTGCACCGTGGAGAATGGCGGTTCAAAACGCGGATCCAGCTGCGCCGGCGCCTTGAGTGTTTCGCCAAGCCGTACCAGTTCACTGATCAAGCGCGCCGCGTATTCGATGGCGTTGACGCCCGACGGCGCATACGCCGAATGACACGCCGCACCGTGTACGTCGCAACGCATGGCCAATTTGCCCTTGTGCCCCAGCACCGGCTTGAGCTCGGTGGGCTCGCCGATCACGCATAGCAGCGGCTTGACCGGTTGGGCCTGAAACCTTTCGATCAACGCCCGCACACCCAGGCAGCCCACTTCTTCGTCATAGGACAGCGCAATGTGCACCGGCATGCGCAACGGCGCCTGTACCAGCGTTGGCACGCAGGCCAGTACGCAGGCGATATAGCCCTTCATGTCAGCCGTGCCACGCCCGTATAACCTGCCGTCCTGTTCCGTCAGCTCGAACGGCGCCACGCTCCAGCGTTGGCCGTCCACCGGCACCACATCGGTGTGCCCGGACAACACGATGCCCGGCACATCCGCCGGGCCAATGGTCGCCAGCAGGTTGGCCTTGCTCTTGTGTTCGTTGAATAACAGTTCACAGGCAACGCCGTGGCCCTGCAAATAGGTGCGCACGAAGTCGATCAGCGCCAGGTTGGATTCGCGGCTGGTGGTGTCAAAGCGCACCAGTTGCGCCAGCAGGTCACGGCTGTGGTTCATCGATCGTCTCCCGGCACCGCATAGCCCGGTGCAAGGTGCGGGTTGAGGGCGCGGTCGAGGTAGTCCTGCAGTTGCGGGCGATAGGCCTGCCAGAGCTGGTCGAGGCCGCCAATCGGGTCCGTATCGGCCCAGTCCACACGCAAGTTGACGATAGGCCACGGCAGGTCATCGACCACCACCAGGGCCGCCGAATGCACCGGCCCGGCTTCGCCGCCCTCGGCCTGGCCGGCGTGCATCGCGGCAAGCAGGCGCTCGGCCAGGTGCCCGCTGGCGCGCTCGAACGCGCGTACCATGGCGCTGATCACTGCGCGATTGGCCAGCATATTTCCGGCGGCAACACACTGCTCCCCGCTGACCGCGTCGTGAATGCCCAGGGTCTGGGCACCGCTGTAATGCGCGGTGCGCCCCTGGCTATCGATCACTGTTACTTGACGATATTCACGGTGCTCCTGGCCGGCAAGCACCGCGCCAAGCGCCTCACTGGCTGCCATGCCCTGCTCCAACACGTCCAGCACCTGCGGCCCCAGGCTCGGCAAGGTAATGTTCTGCGAGGCCACCGCGCCCACCCCGGGCCGCAGCCATGGGCAACGGGCGCCCACCGCAATGCTCGACGAGCTGATTGCTATACCCAACTGGCCCGTTTCGGCGCAGCGGGCGACAACGGAAAAAGTCATTGAGCGCTCCTCAATCGAGTACCGAGGGGTCGGCGTCGATCATCATCTGCTTCATTTCTTCAAAGTGCCGGCGTGAGAAATCCGCAATGCCTTCCCAACTTCGTGCGGTTTTCTCCGCGACGTCATCGGACAACACTCGCAGCGGCTGCCCCGTGGACCACGCTGTGACGAGGATTTGGCAGGCGCGCTCCAGGGTCCAGATATCGTCGAAGGCTTCACCGATGGACGAGGCCGTCACCATCACGCCGTGGTTGCCCATCAGCAGGCGGCGCTTGCCGTCGAGCAAGCCGGCCAGGCGCGCGCCTTCGGCCTCGGTGTCGGCCATGCCGCCGTAGAATTCATCCACCGCGACACGGTTGAAATAGCGCGCGGTGTTCTGGTCGATCGGCGGGATATGCGGTGTGGCCAGGCACGCCACCGCCGTGGTGTAGACCGGGTGCAAGTGCAGCACAGCACGGGTGTGCGGCAGCAGGCGGTGGATCTGCCCGTGGATCGACCAGGCAGTGGCGTCCACGTTCGGGTGCTCGGCCCAGGATGAGTCATCGGCGTTGAGCAGCAACAGATCGCTGGCCCGGATCCTGGAGAAGTGCTTCCACTTCGGGTTGAGCAAAAACTGTTTGCCATCGGCCGACACGGCGGCACTGAAGTGGTTGGCCACGGCCTCGTGCATGCCCAGGTGGGCAATGATGCGAAAGGTCGCCGCCAGGTCGATGCGCGTTTGTTCTTCGAGGGATAACGCCATGGATCGGTCTCCGCAGGGCGCGGCCGCAGCGGACTGCGGCGCGCGGGTCAGGTTACTTGGGCATCAACGCCGCAATGTCGGCATCGGTCGGCGCCTCGAAGTTGTATTTCTTGAGCAAGGCCGCGTACTCAGGCGTGGCGCGGTATTTGTCCAGGCCGTCGAGCAGGGCTTTTTTCACCGTGTCATTGCCCTTCTTCACGCCGAAGCCGTTGAGCACCGGGTAGATCAACGTATCGGATGAAATCACCACGCGGTTGCCCAGCTTGTCGATCACACCACGGGCCACGGCCGCGTCGGTGATCTGCGCCTCCACCGCATGCGCAAGCAGCGCCTGGGTGGTTTGCGGGTCGGTGCTGTATTCGCTGATCAGGATCGGCTTCAAGCCTTTGGCCACGCAGTACTCGGCCGACAGTTTGTTCATCTGCGCCAGCCACGAGGTGGCGCCCATGGAGCCGATCTTGTGGCCGCAGAATTCTTCCGGGGTCTTGGGCTGGAACGCACTGTCCTTGAGGGTGAGGATCGACTCGCCGCTCTTGAGGTAGGGGATCATGTCGATGACTTTGACCCGCTCGGCAGTGATGTACATCGACGAATTGGTCACATCGAAACGCCCGGCTTGCAGGCCGGTGATCAGGTTGGGAAAGCGCGTGTCGAGGGTCTCGACCTTGCGCCCCATGACCTTGCCCAGGCCGTCCATGAACTCGATATCAAAGCCCGCCGGCTTGTTGTTATCCATGTACTCGTAGGGGAAGAACGTCACATCGGAACCGGCGACGATCTTGCCTTCCTGCTGGAACGCCGAAGCCGCCAACGAAGTCATCGCAACCGCAGCGCCCAGCAGGCACACGGCAAGGGGGCGAACACTTTTACGAAACGCTGTCATGGTCAATACCTGCAAGGGGGGTTGGGAGGTTAGGCAGTGGCAGAATCTTGTCCGGCCTGTTGCACGAAGAACGAGGCGCCACGGGGTTTCTGCGGCAAGCGCAGTTGGTTATCCGTAGAACGCACCACGCCACTTTCTTCGCCGGCCACCAGCAGGCCGGCATGTGCGCTGGGCAGTGGGTTTTCGCCGAATGGCAGCGCGTCTTCAGCGGCGTAGACGCTGATGAAGAGGGTGCGCGGCAGTTCGGTCTCGTTAGGGCTGGAAGCATGTAAAAGCCGCGTGTGCATGAAGCACACGGAGCCGGCCGGGCCGTAGCAGGCCACCGGTTGCTGGCAGTGTTCCTGCACCACCGCATCGTCCACCGCGCCGGTGAAGCGCTGGTTCTGCCAGTGCGACCACAGCGGGCCTTTGTGGCTGCCGGGGATCACATTCAGCGGGCCATTTTGCGGGGTGACTTCACTGACCATCAGCAACGCAGTGACGATGTCGTCGTTGCTGTGGGGCGTGAACAAAAAGTCCTGGTGCCACTTCACCTGGGTCGCGGTGTGGGGCAGTTTCGAGTTGATCTTGCTGTGGTGGAAACGCGCGCCACCGCCACCAATCAACTGCGCGGAAATCTCGGCCATGCGCGAGTGCAAGGCCACGCGTTCATACACCGTGGAAATCTCGGTGGGCGAGCTGACCCGGCGCAACGAGGGGTGGTCAGGCCGGTGGTCGCCTTCCAGGTCGAAGCGCGCGCGGCCATCCACCGTAGCGCCCCATCCCTGGTCATGGCGCCGGCTCTCTTCGACCCACTGGTCGAAGTCGTGCTGCAGCGCGGCCACTTCGTCCATCGACAACACACCTTCCACTACCAGGTATCCGTCGCGCTGGAACTGCTCGATTTGTGCTTGCTCGATCATTGTCTTTTTCCTGAACGTTAAAGCGATCACGCCAGCGAGACGTCCTTGAGGAACGCCTCCACGCGTGGGTTCTGACCGCTGCGCAATACCGCGGGCGTGTCGTCGCAGACCACCCGCCCCTTCTCCATGAACACGATCCGGTCGGAGACCTTGAACGCGAAATTCATCTCGTGGGTGACGATCACCATGGTGATGCCCTCCTCGGCCAAGGCCTCGATGACTTGCAGCACTTCGTTGACTTTCTCCGGGTCCAGCGCCGAGGTGGGCTCGTCGAACAACATGATCTGCGGGCGCATCATCAGGGCGCGGGCAATGGCCACGCGCTGCTGTTGGCCGCCGGAGAGTTGGTGCGGGTACTTCCAGGCATGGTCGAGCATGCCGACCTTGTGCAGCAGCGCGTAGGCCTGTTGCTTGAGCTCGTCGGTACGGCCCAGGCGGTGGTATTTGGGCGCCATCAGCAGGTTGTCGAGCACGTTCAAGTGCGGGAACAGGTTGAAGCTCTGGAACACCATGCCGATGTTCAGGCGGTGCTCGGCGTGCTCGGTGTACTGGGGTTTCTGCGCGCCGACCTTGCTGAGGTGAATGAAAGGCTGGCCGTTGATCTGGATCTCGCCGTTGTCCAATGGCTCCAGGCCGTTGAGCAGGCGGATCAACGTGGTTTTGCCCGAGCCGGACGGCCCGATCACCGACACCACTTCACCCGGCTGGATTTGCAGGTTGACCGAGCCCAGTACCTCGATGTCGTTGTAGGCCTTGTGCAGTCGCGTGGCCTGCAGCGCCGACACACCGGTACTCACCGGGCGCTGCAACGCGCTGCGCTGTTGTGTGGCCAGGGCCAGCACCGCCGCATCGGGAACGCGCGAGACATTGCGCTGGTTGACGTCGAGAAGGCGCTCCAGGCGTTTGAGCAGGAAGTCGAACACCGTGACGATAAACACGTAGAAGAACGCCACCGCGGCCATGGTTTCGATCACCAGGAAATTCTGCGAATACAGGCGCTGACCGACCATCAGGATTTCCGTCAGCGAGATCACCGACACCAGCGAAGTCAGCTTGACGATGGAGATGTATTCGTTGGCCAGGGACGGCAATGCCACTCGCAGCGCCTGGGGGATCACCACGCGCCATTGGGTGCCGAAAAACTTCAGGCCCAACGCCCGCGCCGCTTCGCCCTGGCCTTTGGGGATCGAGAGCAAACCGCCGCGATGGATCTCGGCCACGTATGCCGTTTCACAGATCACCAGGGCCAGCAGGCCGGACCAGAACGGGTCGGCCAACACCACCGAGGTGGCGGGCAGCGCCTGGGGCAGGTTGTAGATAAAGATCAGCAGCACCAGCAGCGGCAGGCTGCGGAACAACCAGATATAACCCCGCGCCGGCACGCTGAGCAGCGCGTGCCTGGATTGCTTGGCCAGCGCCAGCAGAAAGCCAAAACCGATGCTCAAGACCCAGGTCAGGGTGCTGAGCTTGATCACCGTCCACGTCGCTCGCCAGAACTCGGCGTCACCCAGCAAACCCAACATGTAGTTCCAGTCAAATGTCATCGTCGCTGTGCCCTGCAGAAAAAAGAAATGGCCGATCGAACGTACAAAACGTTGATCTGCATCAATGGATTCAGAGTCGTGGCGAGAGGCACTTGGGGTCAATTCGTAAAAGCCGGTCCACTGGGTAGGCAGAACCTACGCAGCGCCTCCCCCACTGTTGAAAACACCCCACATCCACTGTGGGAGGGGGCTTGCCCCCGATAGCCATGGGTATCTACACAATGTTGTATTAGCCAACGCTAACCACGATGCGAAGCGAGCCGCCCTTGATCTTGCTTTTGATCTTGATCTCAGGCGCCCCGTTAAACCACGCTGGCCGCAATTCGACAGTGATTTGGGGGGTAAACCGGCAGGGAT
>NZ_JBXAFK010000066.1:0-36382 GCF_058793055.1 Pseudomonas sp. MPR-R2A5 | reverse complement strand
GATCATTTGGCGAGTTTAAAAGTTGCGCTAGGTGGTATGCCGGGGAAATACATGGCTACTTCAGACCATCCCTAGAAGAAAAAGAGGCATTCGAGGTCGGCGAGTTCACTTACAAGTTACAACCAACGGCCTCTGGTCGTTATTTAGTAAAAAAGATCGCCACTATGGAATTAATCAATCCACAACGCAAACCAATGAGCATCAAGCGAGCCGCAAAGTGGACTGTCATTGCGCTTGGCCTAGTAGGAATTTGCTTAACATTGATTATCCTCACGAAATAGTTTTGTTATTGACGCGTAGGTGGTAACAACCACCATTTTGTGGATGGAGCTCATATCATGACAATGCAATGGCTCGTTTTGATGATTGTGCTCATTGCCTCCAGCATTTTCATGGAGAACCAACATCAGGACCAACGTACATCCGACTACGCTACCCTCGACTCACTGGGTCGCGGCTTTCTGGTGTACCGATCTGCCGCTACCGAATATGCCCAGGCCAACCCGGGCTTCAGCGGAGTACCGAGCGATTCTGCGCTCAACCTACCTGGGTGGTTTGTGAAACCTGTGGGCGTAGGTTCTTACATCTCATCAGGAACGGCCTATACTTATTTTGATGGGGTTGCACCGTCAGGCTTGCCTTCTGTGCTGGTAGACCTGACAAAGACAACTACCGTTGGTTTAAAGCGTTCAGGAATGCTGATTTCACAGATAACTGGGGCGACCGGTATAGCAATTCCGTCCCCTGTTCCCGAAGGTGCGGTCGTCGCAGTCAATTAGTCTGAGTCGACCGACTTTGAAAGGCGCCGGGTTGCATAAGCTCCGGCCTATCAACATAATGATCACAACAACGTTTCCACCCCGTTGGCTACTGGCGGTCATCAGTAGCGCCCGGTGATGCGGCTTGCCTCATCACCAACCCCAAAGCACGCATAGCTCCGGGAAGGGCGTGCGGACCTGGTTCAGAGCTCTCCCTGTGTCTCCCTGTTCAAGCCAGACACGCAGCCGTCTAACTCGTGAATTGCGAGTTCAAAGGCACATAGGGCTCTGTTGAGGTTCGAAGCACCGTAGTCTAAGGGCCACACTGGTGTTGTGGCCCACACTTTTTAAAGCTCACACAATAGGTAGCCTGATCATCTTGCAAAGGATGATCAGGCTACCTATTGGTAGCTGCTTTTCCTTGCCGGTGGCCCGCCGGCGAAACGCAGGGCTCCCTTTGTGCGCGGATGCGTGCCTTATGCTAGCTGGCCTCAGCCACGATAATCGGCCAGGTGTTGGAAGTAAGACGTTCAGATCACAGCCCAGGGATCAACAACGCCTTCATCCCGCACAGGTGGTATTTTTTTCTGAAAGACGCTACTTACTACATCCGAGAGTGACTGTTGACCCAGCTACTCTCGGTAGCTTCTCCTGTCGACCTGAACCTTCTTTGCCCTCCGCGAAATATCCCTCTCCGCTTGACACATCACCATCCCCCCTTCGATGATATGGACGTGCTTTGCTGACGTCGTCAGCATCATGCCCAGGCAGTCAGGATCTTGAAGACTGCGACACGATGTTCGTGTCAGATCCGCCCAAGACCGCTGAGCTTCTGGTAGCGCGGTCGGTCGACAATCGTCGATGGAAGCACCTTATGCAACTCACCTCGCGGGGAATCACTTCCCCAACGGGGTCAGTGGGTTCTCCGCATTCAACCTGCAGGAGAATCACCATGTCCAAACTTGCTTATGGCTTCGGTTTCGCGCTTGGCACCATCACGCGACAGTTTCTGCGTGCGGTAAAGAAAACCAGCGCTGCGCCCACAGCTATCCATACCAAAGCAGCTCCGTTGCTTCCACCGCCCTGCGTACCTGAGCGTCTCGTACGTGAGATGGATCATGTACCGGCAATAACTCGTAAAGGTGTCGACCTGAACCTTTGGTACGCGGCTAACACTCGAGTGGTCGAAAAGCCAGCTCGGAAACCGCGTAAGAAGCCAGCTGCACGCTCGTTGGTGCCAGCAACTTGCTAAGTCTGCGTCCTTCGCCTCTGTAGGGAGCCTTCCCAAAGGGAAGGTTTCCTCAGAGTTTTCACGGTAGGGGCTTGACAAGCGACAATCGTATTTCCATGATCTGCACATGTATCGCTGACGTCGTCAGCAACATGCCCAAGTAGTCTGGATCCGCAAGACTACGATGCGGTTTTCTGCATTGATCCACTCCCAAGATCGCCATAGCTTCCGGTAGCGCGATCAGTCGACTTAGTCGATGGAAGCACCTTTCCCACCCATGACGGGCCTACCCCGTCAGGGCAGGCCTCTCACTTTTGGAGGTCTGATGAAAACTGAACTGGCTCTCTACCAGGCGTTGATTTCGATTAACGTCCCGGAACAGAAGGCAAATGCTGTTATTGAAGCTTTGGAGACCGACATGCTTTCACGTTTGGCTACCAAGGCAGATTTAACTGCTCTTGCTGCAGAGTTCAAATCTGAGATTTCACAGCTTGAAGTCAAGCTCACCATTCGCATGGGCGTCATGTTGTCTGCAGCTGTCGGTGTAATGATTGCTGCAATGAAGCTGATGCATTAAACAACCTTAAGCTCCACCCACCCTCGCGGGGAATACTTTCCCCCTAGGGCGAAGTGTTTCTCCGCTTTCTGTTATTTCGAAACTGGAGAATCACCATGAGCACTAATCAATCCAACGAAGCAAAATTCTTCGACCTTCACACCACTGGTATCGGTTATCTCAACCGTATCCGTGAAGTGAAACCTCGCGGCAAAGGTAAGCCATTCATGGCAGTTACCGTTGCGGCTCTGCGCGGCTCGATGGATGATGCCGAGTATTCCTATATCGACTGCAACGTGGTCGGCGCTGAAGCTGAAAAGCTGATTCGTCGCAGCCAAGCAGCCGTTGAAGCCGGAAAGAAGGTCCTTGTGAGCTTCCGCATCGGTGATATCTGGACCGACGCATTTACCTACGAGAAAGGCGATAAAAAAGGTCAACCTGGAGCAAGCCTCAAGGGACGCCTGTTGTTTATCGGCTGGATCAAGGTGGATGGCCAAACCGTCTATGAAGCAAAGCCTCGTGAAGTAGAACCAGTTGTTGAAGACGGCGAAGCGGAACCTGAAGCACAGCTCGCAAGCGAAGAAGCATCCGAGCCAGTAGCAGAGGAACAATCCAAGCCAACGCCCGCTAAACAGCAGCGTACGGCATCTTGATTCACTTTGTTGAAAGGCACCCTTCGGGTGCCTTCATTATTATCAAAGTCCGCAGGGAACACCTCCCTTCCGGGCACGGTGATTCTCGTCCGTTGGAGACTCACCTTTATGAACACGTTATTTACGCAATCTCTCGATATACGCGTTGCTTATGCAAAAGCGGAAATCTATGGCGACGAGATTACCCAATATGAGGCTGAGATCGAGGCTCATATTCTGGGTGCCGACGCGTACCGCGCCGGCCAGCCGATCGTACCCGAGCTGTTCAAAACCGTTCCTGCGCTCAGTCGAGCTTGGGGCGAAGGAGTGAACGCGGCCATTAATGGTGGCGGTTGGTCACGCTTTACTGAAGAAGACCAGCAGCAGCTAATAACACCGGAACCATACATTGTGTCGGATTTTGCATACGGGAAACTTGCATTCGCCGAGTGCGGTATCGAGTACCCCCTCCAAATACTGAAGAGCGCTGCGGGCTATTACATTGGTACCGCTGATGAGTTTGAACCGGTATCAAGGGAGTCCGAAGAATACTACCGCAGCGAATATGCCGCGAAACAAGCTTTTGACCTCAACCTCTGGACACAACGCCACGTGTGCTGGTCCTGACATAACCAAAACATACCTAACCGGGAAACCACTTCCCGGACGGGCCGGGTGGTTTCTCACACCTGGAGATAAACATGCAAAGCACCACTAACCTCGTGTCGTCTGACCTGCTCAAGCTCCCGGTCGTTTTAACACCCCGGGCCTGGCAGGAAGCGGTGCATATTGAAAACCCTCAGGATGCAAGTGTTGTCAGTGAGCGACTGGGCGAAGTTGTCCTGGAGGCCTACCGAGAACTGCACTTGCAACCTGACAGCACACAGATCCATTTCGGCCTCTATCGTTTATTGCCTGCCGGCAATAGCACTGATCGAGTCTGGCTGGACCTAAAACTTGACCGTATAGAATCACCGCCAGGCGTTTTCTATCTGTACATCTCACTCAAGGAAGAAACTCATACTTCTTGCCCGTAATCCTTCGACAATCACAGCACTGCCCAAAGCCCGACACCTGTCGGGCTTTTTTCATTCGTAGCAGTGTGGAGCTGCCCATGATCAACATCCCCGGCCAACTGGCCATCCGTACCATCAGCGGCCGTAATGGCGAATTCAACGTCGGACGGCTTTCGACCTCTATCGGTGAGTTCGTGATCAAAGACGCACTCCTCGATCAGTACGATGAAGGCAAATACCGAGGCGACTTTCTGATAACGGAGATCCGTCCTTCGTATTACTCCACAGCAGGCCGCCTGATCGTTGAGATCCGTGCAAGGCTGGAAAGCATGAGCCTCGACGACGTCGACAATCTGACACCAGAAGACGCCGCCAGGCTCTCGCCAAACGAGCCTGACCCTATGGATGAAGAGTCTTCTTCCAACCTCTCCAAGCCTGTGCAGCGTAATAATCCGCCCGCCCTACCGGCCACCAATAAACAGGTATCAAAAGAGGATGCCCCGTTCGGGATGACCCCGACCGGCGCAACCAACGACCTCGAGGCAGATGCCGAGTTGTTCGGCACAATCTGGCCTCTAAGCTATACAGTCAGGCTGGACACAACTGTTGATCGTCAGCAACTACGCCAACAGTGCAGTCGGCTCTCGGAGCTCGGCTATTTACACAACTTCAAACTGCAGGTATGGAATATCTCCAATACCTAACGATGCCGGCGATACGCCAAGCCAATCGGCACATTCATGAGAGGCTCCCTCCTGGGCGCTCCTCGACTCAACAGGAGCAGCACATGAATCTAATCTTCAATAACCTGACCCAACAAATCCTTGAAAACATCGAAGATCAGCTCGCCAATAACGAGGTATCGACGAATGAGGAGCTTTGGGACTTCTTCGTAGAGGAGCTCGAAATGACGGCAGAACAAGCCGATGGCGCCGTTGCCCTTCGCCCCAAATACCTGGGGCAAATCTTTCTCACTGGGCACAGCCCACTATTTCAAAACGAGACGGTCTAGTTTGGCGCGGGGAGTCAGATCGATCTGGAGGGCATCACCATCAGGCTTTGTGTTAACGACAGAAAAGCCCTCCCAAAAAGGAAGAAAAGTATAATATCGCACATAAGAACGCCGGTTTGTTAGATGTGTTTGCTCGCACGAACATCATCAATCAAATCGGCGTTCTTGTTTCTGTGTTGCCCGGAATTCCTTGAAGGTAAGCGTCCGGTAAACACGCCTTCCTGACGCCAACGCCTTAATAGTTGAGATCGGTAGTAGACCACGCCGCACGCTTGCGACGCTTTAGCTGGCGCTGAGATTGAGCGGATGCTTGAACAACGTGACGTGGCCTAGGCCGCGATACAGGACAGGTTAGGAAATTCGCGGCCTCATCCAGACGCTGAGTTAGGCACGCGTCTGCAGTGCCCTGTTTACGTAAAGAGATGAGTTTAGCGACTAGATCAATTAGGCGAAATTCTAGCAAAGAATCCCGCCTAATCCGGTAGTCAGGCCGTCCTAGCGCGATTTGTGGCAACAATTTGCTCATCTGTAAACTGACTGCCGGGAACCATAAATTTTGCGATAAGTGCGTCTCGGTTTTGAGGTGCCCGTACCTTGTCTGCCGCCTCCAGCGCCATCTTCAGCTCCGGCAATGTTAGCTCGGTGCAGTAGGCTGGTGTTCCTGGTTGCTGACGCCACGAATCTTCAAGGCTACCAGCGGCAAGCGCGATAAAGCCCGTATCCTCAACGAGATCCTGCGCGACGGCCTCTGCATGAGTGTCATCCCCTGCTACATGTAAGCCAATGCGTGTCGAAGATCCAGTTGGTTGCCGATTGTCGGCAAGAGTCGCTGCAAGGACGGCGTTCCAAGCCTTAATGACCGGGCGGCTAAACTGCTCGCTTACCCAAACGTTCACGGGCTTGCCGTCGTCAACTTCTATGATTGCCCCGTCGCGTCCCGGATAGTAATTGGACGTGTCAATGACAACGACTTTCTCGGGGACATTCTTTAACGTCTGTTTGAGATCTGGATATTTTGGGAAGGGTATCGAGAGGATCACAACGCCTACCTCGGACACTGCCTCTTCCTTGGTCACAGCGTGTGCGCCGATTTCACTGACCAGGTTTTGAAGGCTTTCGGGGCCTTTCGAATTTGCCAGCTTAACTTCATGGCCGCACGCGACGAGCTTGCGGGCAAGGGTAGCCCCAATATTGCCGGCGCCGCTAACTCCGATTTTCACTTCAATAACCTCCTCACCCACAACCAATATTCAAGTTGCTACCTGGCTAGGTGTGCGAATGAATCAAGCGTGTCGCAAAGCCGCTGCGATCTGGGGTGAGCACGCATGTCGCTTGACTCAGGTAAATACGACTCTTCAAGAATGAAAGGTTACGCTGTCGGTAATCGGCACACGATGCCAGCGTCTAGCGGCATCCAAATTACCGCCATTCGCCCCTTTTGGGTCGGTAGCGACGACCACTTTCGACAATCGGTGTTAATGGTTAAGCCTCAGTCCGTTCCGCATCTCAACGGTGTCATCGACCTAACCCCTCACATCGAACGGCACTCTCGAGCTCCGTATCGCCGAGCATCATTTCAAAACCCGCGGTTTCTTCCTTACGAGATAGTTCAGTGATTAAGGAATCAGAATTTGCGATGAAAATATTGACCGCGGCCGGCGTTAAAAAACTAGGTAATTATGTTACTCAGCAGCGTTGCGAGGAGTTTGAGGTAATTTCGTGTCTGTGCTTAGCGACACCGCTACGTAGCGTAAATTTTTAGCTAGCCGTATTATTTTTGACGACGGATAACGAGATAGCTACAGCAGAATTACAATTCTGACACAATCCCAGCGGAACCTTCTTTTTTTGAGCCGTGTCAAAGTAGGCTGTTGACTAGCACCGTATCGCCGGCTAGAGGAGACGCAGGTCTGCAAAAAATCGCATACCAACAACATACTTTCATCCTAAACTACAATTAGTTTAAATGAGTTTTATTAGCCGTTCTGAAAGGTAGGATCCATATTTGTGTTTTTGTTTGTAGCGATGAGAATCTAGATTGAAGCCAACCACTACATTAGGCAAGGAGAAGCATGTGGGATCCAATCACGCTCATGGCGGTGCCGCTCTACGTGAAGGACACCAGAAAAAACTACTCATGGCGCTTGCCCTGACTGGTATTTTTATGATTGCGGAGGTTATCGGAGCATGCGTTACCGGCAGCCTAGCCCTGCTGTCTGATGCATCACATATGCTCACAGATACTGCTGCTCTGGCAATTTCACTGATTGCTCTCCAAATAGCCAAGCGGCCAGCGGACCAGAAACGGACTTTTGGATATGCTCGCATAGAGATCCTAGCCTCAACGTTCAATGCCTTATTACTCTTTATGGTCGCTGCCTACATTTTGTACGAGGCGTATCAGCGCTTGCTAGTACCGTCGGAGATTGCTACCGGTGCGATGATGTGGATCGCAATTGGGGGTCTTTTTGTGAACCTGATATCGATGCGTCTGCTCTCCTCTGCCAGCAGTGAAAGTCTGAATCTCAAGGGAGCCTATCTTGAAGTCTGGAGCGACATGCTTGGTTCATTGGGCGTGATCATAGCGGCACTTGTCATCCGATTTACAGGTTGGAGCTGGGTCGATACGATTGTCGCCGTAGCAATCGGTATATGGGTGTTTCCACGTACTTGGCAGTTGTTGCGCGAAAGCTTGGGGGGTACTTATGGAAGGGGTACCCGACAATCTCAATATTGCGGAAATAGAGTCCCTGATACTTGGAGTAGATGGGGTCATGGAGGTCCATGATCTGCATGTTTGGGCTCTAAGTAGTGGCCGCAATATCCTGACGTCGCACGTAGTCGTGCGAGATTCATTAAATCGAGATGTTATTCTCGCATCAGTCATTGACGCGGTGAGTAAATCGTTCGAAATTCATCACTGCACGATTCAAATGGAGCAAGCAGCCTTTCATGATAATGCTCCGAAGCCTTCACACTAGTCGTTTTTTTGATGACGCTAATTGTTGTATTTGCAGGCAGAAGCCCTAAGAAAAATCGACTTAAGATGCGTTCCCCAAGACTATACGCGCTTTTAAATATGCATTACTGCCACCTCTAAATTTAACGACTAATCGAGTTGACCGGCGGCCAATATTAAAGGAGCCTTCAGGCAGATTCGCCTGCTACGCGCACTGAAGGCATCCGCCAGCTTTGGCCTTAAAAACCTTACCATTGACAGATTCTCGATTATTCCAAACAATCAATTTATCATAACTATCAATAATATTGCGCAAAAATTACAAATTTGCAAAGCTTACGCGCATTTAGCCAATTCGCGCTAGGATCAGTTATTATTGAGTTAATGTAATGCGCATGAAAATAAATAATGAAATTAAACACCAAGCACACAGCAGTACTACCAATCAGCGTATAACCACACTGGCGGCCGATTGGACTATTATTTTACTCACATCCTGAGATAAGTTATGCGCGTTCTAGTTGTGGAAGACGAAACCAAAAACGTAGAATACCTTCAGCAGGGCCTTTCTGAAAGCGGGTACATCGTAAATATAGCAAACAATGGTGTTGATGCCGCTCACTTATTCAATACTAATATTTATTCGTTTCTGCTTCTCGATGTGAACCTCCCTGACATCAATGGCTTGGACCTTTTGGAAGTCATTAGAGAAACCAGCCGGGTCCGCGTCATTATGCTGACTGCCTGGGGACGAACCAACGACAAGCTCAAGGGTTTGGACGGTGGCGCAGATGACTACCTCGTCAAGCCCTTCGAGTTTCCCGAGCTGCTTGCTCGCATGCGCTCGCTGCAAAGACGTGGCGACGAGCTTTTTGAGAAAAACGCGCTGAGAATTTCGGATGTAGAGCTCGACTCTGTGCGCCATCGGGTGTTCCGTGGATCTACACGCATAGACCTCAACACCAAGAAATTTGCTCTCCTGCACCTTCTCATTAGTCGAGCTGGCAAAGCACTTACACGCTCTCAGAGCATCTGGCTGATATGGGACATGAACTTTGACTGCGATAATAACGTTATTGACGTCTCTATCCGGCGATTACGCTCGAAGATCGATGATCCATTTGAGACCAAGCTCATACATAAACTTCGAGGCATAGGGTACGTTCTGGAGGAGCGCGCATGAGGCCGTTCAGTCTGGCTGTGAAGCTGGGATTCAAAGTCGGTTTGATGAGCGCAGCGCTGCTCCTCCTTTTCGCCACCTTTGGGTATGTGATGGTGAGCCAAGCTCTCGAGAGAAACTCCCGAATGGACCTCGAAGTGAAAATGGCGGGTATGACTCACAACCTATCCGCTATCACTAGTATCGCTGATGTCAATCCAGACGCGCACCAGCTAGTTGACTTGGTCATGGGGCACAATAATCTGTACGTCAGCATCTTTGAGTCAGGACAAACGCAAACTCCACTGCTCTCAATAGGTTCGAAGGCAGTCAACCTGGAAGTGCACAAGTTCAAGCCAACCGAGCAGGTTAAACAGCACGAGTGGCGTGACTCCACGGGTCGCCCGCTACTTAGCGCTTCGCGAGTAATGAATCTAGGCGATGGAACCGAAGTTAGTGTGTTCATGACCATGGACCAGTCAGCCAACCAAGCCCTGCTCGATGCATTGCTAACCTGGGCGCTGATGGTCTCGCCTCTTATTCTCTTTCTGATCTTGGCCATTGGATGGTGGACTGTGCGCAGAGGACTACTGCCTCTGACCAAGTTCTTGAGGATTGCCTCGAAAATTTCCACCGAGAGCCTTGATCATCGCCTACCAACGAAGGGGATGCCGGCAGAACTGAAGAAGCTCGGCGATGGAATCAATATCATGCTGATGCGTCTAGATGATGGGGTTCAGCAGCTATCGCAGTTCTCGGACGATCTTGCTCACGAACTGCGTGCACCTTTGTCCAATCTCATGGGTAAGGCTCAGGTTGCGCTGACCCGGGAAAGGTCTCTTCCTGAGTACCGAGAAGTCTTGGAGTCGTGCACGGAAGAGTTGGACCGCATGAGTCGAATGGTTTCCGACATGCTATTTCTAGCCCAGGTCAGCCACCCCGCGTCAATGGTAGAATTCGAAAATGTCTGTTTGCTCGACGAAATTCAGCGGGTCTGCGACCTCTTCAGCATTACGGCCGAAGAAGGCGAAATACAACTCCAGCTCACAGGAAATGGCGTGGTGCGTGGCAATCAGATAATGATTCAACGAGCCATCTCGAACCTTGTCTCGAACGCGATTCGCTACTGCCCAAGAGGCCGGACGGTTTACGTGAAAGTTCAACGCGGTGCTAACGGAACTACCTTGAGTGTTGGTAACCCGGGGCGCGGAATCGCCAAGGAACACCAGGTGCATTTGTTCGAGCGGTTCTACCGTGTAGACAAAAGCCGAGCACGAAATGAAGGTGGTACGGGTCTGGGCCTAGCTATAGTACAGTCAATTATGGGATTGCATCAGGGTTCTGCGAGCGTAGAAGTGACTGATCAGAATTTTACCTGGTTTCACCTCAACTTTCCCGACACCCAAATGAAGCAAACGCAAATGGGCGCAGCCTAGGTCCCGTATATGGAGGGGGCCGATTTTAGAAGAGCTCTCTTTTTTACTTGAAAGCTTTAATGCCTGAGGGCTGCCGTATTGTTTTGGTCTTTAGCTCGACGTCTAGAGGGGAAGGCAGCCCTACCCGAAAATATGGCGAGCAGCCACATATAACGCGACCTTATCGGCACGCCCCCCCCCCCCCCCCGCCTTAAACTCTTTCACGCCCCTCTGAGTGAACCACAGACGGAGTCAAAAAAATTCGACAGCCAGTTTGACTAACCGCCAACGGCGCCGCATTTGAGATGCCAGCTAATCTAGCCGTTAGCTTCGATGCGTAAACAAAAATATCCAATCGCTGCTACACAGTCTTTAGATCGTTTATGGCTAGCTTCCACTAGTGGCAAAAAATCCAAAAACATCAATGGCTTAGATATCACATTAAAGGTTATGAAAGAAAAATAGCCTGCTTCGGAGCTTTCACAAACACAAAATTTATACCGTTTCACCAAACGCATAAATTACGAAATTGTAATGATTCCCTCACCCTGCTGTTAGCTTCAAAATCCTAAACTATCAAACCACAAAGGCTGCTAGTTAAGCAGACCTAGTAAACATCGAGGGCACAATGAAATTCATAAAACTCCTCTCTATTGGTATCGTACTGACTGGATTTATGAGTTCCGCTTTTGCTGAAGACGGTTTCGAGCGAACCAAAAATTTCAAAGATAACTTCCGAGCCGAGCAAGCTCGTCTATGGGGTCCTGATGTATCGGAGAAAAGTAAGCAGAAAATTGCTCAAGAAAAACAGAAAGAACCTAAGGGCATTAGCAGCAAGTCGACAACTAAGAGACAGTAAAAAACAATTAACACGATCAAAGCCATCGACAAAAAGCCAGATTAATATCTGGCTTTTTAGCAACCTCTCCCTAATTGTACTTATTAAATAATTTTTCAGCATCAAAGATAAATCCTGAGATGGATTATTCACTTTAAACTGAAAAGCAGCTAGAAATTTAAATACTCTCTTCGCCGGGCTCTTACTTTCAACGGGAGCCAGTAGCACTATCTCCTAGAATATTTTCACCATCCTGTGCAGTGTCCTTCCAGCGGCATAGAAGCAGTTGGCTCGCGTTCGTTTCAGTGATTATTTTGCAACCAACGTCTACAGGTAGATCAGAATCGCTGTCGCGCAAACGCCTGGAAAGGTAGAACGATCTGTCGCGAGGCCACTTGTCAGGATCTTTGATGCTTTTGGACATTCCCCGGCTATAAAACTCCGACGAATACGAGCGGCGGCCAGGATAAATCAGGGGGCCCGATTGAGACGACTGCACATCCAGCCAGGCCTGCACTAAATCTCGCTGGTTCTGAGGACGATCCTCAAGCACACCGTTATAGATAATACCGGCGCCCGCGACTGGCAGCATCAGAGCGCTCGCTGCAGCAGCCCAAGCAGTCTTTCTGCCCACTTCGCTGATACATTCGGCAAGGAGTAGCGTCCATGCAGGCAGAGCAGGAAGAAGATAGGTCCAGAGAATGTTACCAGAGAAAGTAAAGAAAACAGGTGTCGCCAATGCCCAAAGCCAAAGGTATACATCGAAGCGCTGCATCGTCCCACGCCTGCTAATAACGAGGGGTAGAAAGAAAGTCCAAGGAAGCAACGCTAAGCCAAGCTGAATCCATATGGTGCCGTAGGGCTTGGCGTGAGCACTCCCGTAGAGATCCCCGGCCCAATCACTTACAACATATCGGCTCCAGTGCTCGCCGACAAAAAAATACTCAAGGAAACCCGGCGTCTTCATTTCGGCTGCAATGTACCAAGGCACTGATATACCTAACATGAGAGCAATCCCCGTTACCCAAGGAAGCCTCAATACCCGATTCCATTGCTTGTAGATGACGATCCAAAAAAATGCTGGCGCGCCCATCAGTACCAAGGTCAGTGGCCCTTTAGCAAGCAGGCCCAAGCCGAGAGCTAAGAACATAAGGTAGGCATCCCCTTTGCCTGCGCACTTCATCCAACGCCAGAAACCATAGCTGGCCAACAGGATCGAGAACGATAAAACGGGGTCAGTCAGCACAACACCACTGGACACCAAGCCCAGCGCCGTGCCGGAAAAGATGATGGCTGCCCAAATGCCCGCCTTGCGCGATACCTCCTGTGTCGCGAGCCTGATGATGATGAAGCAGCTTGCCAAGTGGAGAAACCAGGCTGGGAATCGAGCAGCAAACTCATTGGTGCCGAATACCGTCATGCTCGCCGCTTGGGTCCAGAAAGACAGCGGTGGCTTGCCCCAAAATGGAACTCCGTAATCGAACATCGGAGTCACCCAGTCACTCAGTTCAACCATCTTGCGTGCCATTTCAGCGTAGCGTGCTTCAGAGGTATCCATCAGGGGATATACGCCCAGCCCCAGGAGACGCAAAAGCAGAATCGAACTCAGGATGAACCACAATGTTCGCTCGCTTTTCAAATTCAGCATTTCTTACCCTCGAGTGAGGAAGCCGGAGGATGAATAGTCATGGGTCGCGCTTCATTATTACTATTTAGAAAATAAAGGGGGCGGCGTTTGACCTCCGCGAGCGTTACGCCTACGTACTCGCCCACCAGTGCAACACCCACGCACATGAATGAAGCAATTCCGACAAGCAGGTGATGGATGTCAAAGGAGCCTGCTACCAGTACTGCGAGCAGGTAGCAGATGCTGGAGACAAAGAAACTGAAGCTAATGAGACTGAATATACGAAGCGGCTTGCGGGAGAAGCTGAGAATACTTTCGATGGCTAGGTCCAGCAGGCTAGCGGCGTTCCACTTGGTATTGCCGGCATGACGGGAAGTGCGATTGTAGGGTAACTCAATGGTGCGAAAGCCTACCCAGCCGATCAAACCCTTAAGAATTCTGGAGCGTTCGTCCAGCGCTCTTAAGGCGGCCAATGGAGCAGGACCAATCAGACGGAAGTCACTGACATCCACCGGAAGATCAACTTTCTCCACCAGGCGCTGCATGATCCAGTAATAGCTACGTGCACTCGTGCGTTTTAGCCAGGAGTCGCCAGTTCGCAAGTCGCGTTGCATGTTCACAACGTCGTAACCCATCTGCCAATGATATACCATACTCGAGATGAGTTCAGGTGGATCCTGAAGGTCGACATCAATGAAGATCAATGCGCTACCGCGTGCATGGTCGATCCCTGCACTTAACGCAGCCTCTTTTCCGAAGTTCCGACTTAGGAACAGGCATCGTACATTTGATCCATCTTGATAGTGTCGAAGTAGGTCTGCAGTTTGATCGCTACTACCATCGTCGACATAGAGAATCTCGCACGAAACAGGCAGGCGCTTTACAACTCTGGTGATGCGCTTGTGAAATTCCGGAATGGTTTGCTCTTCTTGAAAGCAAGGAACCACTATTGTTAACAAGGGGTCAGCGCGTTCGGAAAGCCGATGTGATGTCCGCATGATTGAATGTCCAGAAACGATGCGCAGTGAATCCGAGCGCAGTTAGGGTTAAAGTCACTAAAATCTGAGAGACAAGCGGTGAGAGATTGAATTTAATCAGAACCCACATACCTACACCATTACCGATATTAGTTGCCAACGAGACAAGTACAAACCTGATAGGTTGAAGCTTATAAATTCCCGTCGCCACGAAACTGAGCCTTCTATTACCAATATAGCTAATAATAGCGCCTATCACGCCTCCGCCAACGCTGGCTAACACTGGATCAGTAACTCCATTTACAATAAGCAGGAGAAATACAAAATAGTGCCCCCCGGTTGCTACGAATCCAATGCCTAGATAACGAATAAGCAAAGCTATGATCGACATGCTTGTATTTTCCATCTACAAAGACTAAACAACCCGAAGTGAAAAAAAAGTGAACTGCATGTAATTTCAGAACTAAATGATGCAGCACCTCGACAATAGCTGTGCCACCCAACAAACACCAAAAAACCCTAATAATAAACTGAACAAATAACTCTAGCATGATCCAGAGATTACAATTCTGATAAGAGCATATACATGATGGCACTTTAGATCTTGGACAATTAAGCACTTTCTCAAAACATGAAAACCAGTAACGACACCAATAATTACACCAATTAAGTATCAACTTACCAACCAGTGATCCATTTTCTCACGAGCGCCCATCAGTTTAAACAAGAAGCAACCTGCTAAACGTACGTGTCGTCGAGCTAAGCCCATATATTCAGTGTTTATTTTTGGTTGGGTAGCAAGCTAGTACGACCCAGAACTTGCTGCCACACCATCGACTTTCGTTTTTCGTTCAAAGCCTGAGGACTCACCTAAAGCAATTATCCGGAGTTAAGTCTTTAAGTAAGCCTAAGCCCCGAGCCAATTATAAACTTTCCAATAAACACCCTTATCAAGCCGCACTTCGACTGAGTCAGTGCTCATGCTTTGCCTGGATGTCACAGAAATCAGTTTTTTTCAAAATTCGCTGCTTCTGAGTGCAAATTCGCCGGCCTAAATTTTTTAGCTGGACTTGACTTACTTTTGGGGAGGGGGGCAAGGACTGACAATCTTTGGTTAAAACATGTCAAGGACCATAGAAAACGCCAGGCATCGCCTGGCGTTTTTCTATGGCCTCTAAAAATCCTATCGATGCATTCAATTTTTGTTGTTGACACATTGGGAAAACAAAGAATAACGAATCGTATTAAGCTCACCCCGCGAGTCTTCGTAGGTCATCAACCGTTGATACACCTCGCAAGTACGGGGATCCTGGGACTGACGCACAAATTTTGCAACATCAATCTTCATTCCATACTTGTAGTCCTGAATCTCTGGTATTGGCTTATTATTTTTCGCCGCATAGCTAGCCACGGCGTTCTGATGTTCCTGAATATATTGCAACTGCTTCTTTTCGGAAAACGTAGTAGCTTGTGAAACTATAGGCAAAACAGCTAGGGCTGCCGCAATGATAAGCTTTTTCATAAGGTCCTCTCAATATCAATCTTATTGGGAGTAACCTTATCAACTCACAGGCATCACCGGCATGACGGTAAACTTACAATTTTGAAAGGTGACAACAATATCCAGAATGAAAAGCCCACAACGTTGCTGTGGGCTTCTGTTATGGGCTATCAGCTACCCGCTTCATCACCATCATCATCTTTGCGGTGTGCCCATTGATACAGAGCAGGAAGCACCAACAGAGTAAGCACGGTAGACGAAAGAATCCCGCCAATCACCACTGTCGCCAGTGGCCGCTGAACTTCAGCACCGGTACCTGTTGCGAGAGCCATCGGGATAAATCCGAGGGATGCGACTAGGGCTGTCATCAGAACGGGCCTTAACCGTGTCAACGCGCCTTCATCTACCGCTTGCCGGAGGGTACGTCCTTCCTCCCGCAGCCCGCGGATAAAAGAAATCATAACCAGGCCGTTTAGAACTGCCACACCGGACAGCGCAATGAAGCCAACTCCCGCCGAGATAGACAGCGGGATATCCCGCAACCACAGTGCAACTACACCGCCGGTGAGTGCGAATGGAATTCCGGTGAAGACCAGCATGCCATCCTTCAAGTTGTTGAACATCAGGAACAGCAGTGTCATGACCAGAAGCAATGCGACTGGAACAACGATCTGCAGACGCTTGGCTGCTGATTGCAACTGCTCAAACTGGCCACCCCAGGTAGTCCAGTAGCCTGCTGGGATCTGCACAGTAGCCAGCGACTTAGTCGCTTCTTCAACGAACGAGCCTAGGTCACGGCCTCGAACGTTTGCACTAACTACTACCAGCCGTTTCCCATTTTCGCGGCTGATCTGGTTCGGGCCCAACTGCAAGTCAAGATTAGCGACTTGGGACAGAGGAATGAACCCTATCTGATTAGCATCCTGAGCAACATTAGCAGGCACAGGAATCAGCAAGCTGGACATACCCGCTACGTCAGTGCGCACGGTCTCAGGCAGTCGCACCACCATATCGAACCGACGATCGCCCTCATACAATGTACCTGCCTGGCGGCCACCCACAGCAATAGCAATTGAGTTTTGCACATCCGCGATGTTCAAACCGTAGCGTGCTGCTTTTTCGCGGTCGATGTTGATGGTTAACACAGGAAGGCCGGAAGTCTGCTCAACCTTGACCTCCGATGAGCCCGGTACCGCTTTAAGCGATGCCGCGATTTTGTTGGCGGTGCTGTTGAGCGCGTCCATGTCATCGCCAAAAACTTTCACCGCAACGTCACTACGCACGCCCGAAATCAGCTCGTTGAAACGCAACTGGATCGGCTGGGACAACTCATAGTTGCTTCCCGGGACACCTGCTGCGGCTTTCTGCACCTCAGCGATCAGCTCATCACGAGGCTTATTGGGATTTGGCCACTGATCCTGAGGCTTAAGCATTATGTAGGCGTCAGAGGCGTTAGGCGGCATTGGATCAGATGCGATTTCTGCAGTACCCGAGCGTGCGAACATCCGCTCTACTTCTGGGACCTGCGCTATTACCGCTTTCTCCAGGCGCTGTTGCATCTCGACGGACTGAGTAAGGCTCGTTCCGGGCACTCGCATAGCCTGCATCGCAAAGTCGCCCTCACTAAGGCTGGGAATGAACTCGCTACCCATACGACTTGCAAGTATACCGCTAAGTACGACCAGAGCTACTGCAGCCGAGAACGCAATGTTCCGGTGCCCAAGAACCCATTGCAGTATCGGCTCATAGCGCTGTCGGGCGGTGCGCATTACCACGCCCTCCTCTTCCTTGACCTTGCCAGTGATGAACATGGCGATAGCAGCAGGAACAAAGGTTACGGAAAGAATCATTGCCCCCAGCAGCGCCATTACGACAGTGAATGCCATGGGGTGGAACATTTTTCCTTCGACGCCGGTTAGGGCGAAGATCGGCAGATACACTACCATGATGATCAACTGGCCAAATATCAGTGGCCGGCGAGCTTCACCTGCAGCGGCAAAGACTTCATGGAAGCGTTCTGCTTTGGTGAGTATGCGACCATGCTTGTGTTGCGCATGAGCCAGTCGGCGGATCGCGTTTTCTACTATAACCACGGCACCATCTACAATAATGCCAAAGTCGAGTGCTCCCAAACTCATTAGGTTTGCACTAACCTTGTTGTTGAACATACCTGTGAAGGTAAATAGCATGGACAGCGGGATCACCATTGCGGTGATCAGTGCTGCGCGGATGTTGCCGAGGAACAGGAAGAGAATAGCAATTACCAGAATCGCGCCTTCCACCAAGTTCTTCTTCACCGTCGCAATGGCTTTTTCAACCAAGTTGGTACGGTCATAAACGGTCACAGCAACCACGCCCTTCGGCAGGGTGCGGTTGATGTCGGTCAATTTGGTGGCCACAGCTTGGGACACTGTACGACTATTTTCACCAATCAGCATAAATACGGTACCGAGTACTACTTCGCGACCATTCTCAGTAGCAGCCCCCGTTCGCAGTTCTTTACCGATGCTGACTTCAGCAACGTTGCTGATGCGAATCGGCGTGCCATCTACACTGGTAATTACGATGTTGGCAATATCTTCGATATTGCTTACCTGACCCGGCGCACGAATGAGCAACTGCTCACCATTACGCTCGATGTAACCGGCGCCCACGTTGGCGTTGTTGCTTTCCAATGCAACTACCAGGTCATTAAGTGTCAGCTTGTAGGTAGCCAACCGCTTCGGGTCCGGCGCAATCAGAAACTGCTTGGCGAAGCCACCGATGGTGTTGATCTCGGCAACACCAGGGACGTTGCGCAGCTGCGGCTTGATAATCCAATCCTGGATCACTCGCAGGTCGGTGGGAGTGTAAGGAGTACCATCTTCTTTGAGTGCGCCATCTTCCGCTTCAACGGTCCACAGGAAGATTTCACCAAGCCCGGTGGATACAGGCCCCATGACGGCCTCGACCCCATCTGGCAACTGTTCCTTTGCAACCTGCAAACGCTCGTTAATGAGTTGGCGGGCAAAAAAGATGTCAGTACCGTCTTTGAAGATCACGGTGACCTGTGACAAGCCGGAGCGAGATAGGGATCGGGTTTGCTGAAGGCCCGGAAGACCGGCCATGGCCGTTTCAACTGGAAACGTGATCCGCTGTTCGGTTTCCAACGGCGAGTAACCAGGGGCGCCAGTGTTAATCTGCACCTGGACGTTTGTGATATCAGGCACCGCATCAATGGGCAGTTTTTGGTAGCTGTAGATACCTATACCGGCCATGATTAGAACTGCGATCATTACTACGATGCGCTGCTCAATGGCGAATCTGATGATACGTTCAAACATAAGAAATCATCCTGTAAATTCGCATCAGTGGCCATGCTCGGCAGACGCTTTGCCAAGCTCAGACTTGAGCGTGAAGCTGCCACTGGTTGCCACTTGGGCACCCGATTGGAGGCCTTCGGTTATTTCCACATAGCCACCGGCACGGCGACCTAGAGTTACCCTGCGAGTGTCGAAGCCCTCAGTGGTCCTCACGAAAACTGCAGTTTTTTCCTCGACGGTCTGCACCGCTGACTCTGGAACAGCTACAGCAACTTGATCAGTTTGTGACGTGACTGCGATGCTCACGAACAGCCCCGGTCGCCAGGCCCCATTGGGATTGGTCAGAGTGACACGGACGGGCGCTGCACGATTCTGCTCGCCCAAAAGGCTGCCTACGTAACCCACCTTGCCCTCGACCTCAGCCTTCATGTCAGGAGAAGAAACCTTTACCGAGCGGCCAGTCACGACCTTTCCGAGATCGCCAGGAGGAACCGCGAAAGTTGCCCACACCTGATTAAGATCGGACAGGATGAAAGCATTGGTTGCCTCGCTGACCACCTCACCGACGGTCAGGTGCTTTTCCACTACAACTGCGTCGAAAGGCGCACGCAGTTCATAGCGGTTACCGCCTGCAGAATTGACCGAAGCGCCGATTGCTCCGACCTTTTGCTTAGCGTTGGCCAGTGATATTTCAGCTTCTTGCAAAGCTTGTCGCGCCTGAAGGTAATCTTGCTCGGCGGAGATTTTGTCCTGCCACAACTGCTTCTCGCGGTCAAAAGTCAAGCGTGCCAACTCAACACGTCGCTGTGCAGCTTGTTGCTCACTGCGCATATCCGAGATCTGTTGACTGGCAATCACCGCAAGGACTTGGCCCTTCTTGACCGACTCGCCCAGGTTCGCCTGAACGCTTTCAACAACTCCAGGAACGCGAGGTACCACATGTGCGGTGTGGTCCTCATCAAACCGTATTTCGCCAGGAAAAGTCACAATAGTGCTAATCTCACGGGGAGCAGCTGCTTCCAGAACGACGCCCGCAGCCTCAATCTGCTCGGCGCTAAGCGTCATCTTGCCCTCTTCCTCATTGGCATTTTCGCTGTGGCCTTCCTCACCGTGACCTTCATCCCCCCCGTCTTTAGCAGGTGCTACAGCAGTTCTCTCATGGCCATCTTCAGTGCCATGTTCGGCCTTACTGACTGGAGGCTGCTCGGAACTGGAGTTCCAGGCGAAACTGCCAAATCCGAGGACTGCCACAGCGATTACCGCGAGCGCGATCTTGCGTTTGTTATCCATTGCTACTCCTGCTGATCTTAGGTACCGGCTTATTCAAAGACGCATACAAGGAAAATGCCTGGCCTGTTCAGCGCGTATTGGCAGTCAAGCCGACGTCGCCATACACCCTTTCCACTTGAGCACGCGCATTGGTCGCAGCCGCCAAAGAGTCGAGGTACTGGCCACGAGCAACTATCAAGGTGCGCTGAGCATCCAGCACTTCGATGAAACCGAATTTGCCCATCTCAAATCCACGAGTTGCGGTATCCACGGCCTGTTGAGCTGAAGGCAGGATCGTCTTGTCATAGGACTCGACCTCCTGCATGGCGGTAGCCCACTGATTCACTGCGGTTTGAGTTTCGGAACGTAGCCTGAGCTCAACAGCGTTTCGCTGGTCTCGGGCCTGATCTGCGCGGCGAGAAGCGGAAAGAATGTTGCCCTGATTGCGATCAAACAGCGGTAAAGGCATCGACAGCCCCACGACATTGACCCTCTCGCGAATAGAGCGGTCGTATTGGCTACCAACACTCACGGTGAGATTCGGGATGCGCTGCGCCTTTTCCGCGCCTAGTGAGGCATCGCTCTTATCTATTTGAGCAAGCGCTTGACGCATATCTGCGGTTTGATCGAGCTTCGCCAGTAATTCTGTAGCTTGCGGCGGCTTGCCGGGAGATAGGTCTGGCGAGTCAAGACGATCAAATGCAGTGACCGAACTGCCTATTAACTGGGCCAATTGCTGGTAAGCCGTTGACTTCAAGGTTTCAGCGCGCCTTACCTGTAACTTGGCTTCAGCCAGTTGCACCTGAGCGCGCGTGGCTTCCACCGGCGAGGACTTACCGGCACGCACCCGTCCATCGACGATGCGCAGACCGCGTTCGGTGAGCTCCAATGATTGTTTTGCCAGATTCAAGCCGGTCTGAGCTCTCAAAGCAGCGTAGTAAGATTGAACAACATCTGCACGAAGGCTATTGACTCGACGGTCCAGCTCTAACTGCGCGACGCTTTGACCGTAGGTTGCAACCTCGACACGAGCACGTCGCTTGCCACCCAACTCTAACGGCTGACTAAGCGCGACAGTCGTCGTGCTGGTATTACGACGGGTGTCTTCTACTTGATAAGAAATTTCAGGATTGGGGATGAGTCCAGCCTGCTTGCGCACTCCTTCAGAGATTCCGATCTCTTGACGTGCTGCTGCAAGATCGGGGTTAGCGTCTATTGCCGTCGAAAGCGCTTCAGCCAGACTGAGACTCTGGGCAAATGCGGCAGGCACCCACAATCCAGACAAGACCATACAGAACACAAAGACTTTCAAAGGAAAGATGGGGGTTTTAGATAAAGCAATGTGATTATACCAGGGCACTTTGATAGTCCTCATGCACAAACTTTGATAAAGCTTGGCGAGAACGCCTAAACAGCTGCCAAGCTCCTCTGGATCAGGTGATGGCACTCTAATCAGCGATCACTATCAGAGGGGTGGCTATAAAATTACAATTTCGTTAGAAACCCTGGGGGGATAGTCGAAATAGAAAGCTTTCAGGCGAAACGCAGGGATTTAGTGAAAAAGATTCTGGAAGCCCTGCAACGGTGGAAATACCTGATAACAGAATTGTAATCACCCCGTCACCGACTCGTTATCTTTGATCTGCAAATATGACCCAGGCGCTATTCTAAGTGCTCCACCGGGCCAAAACAACAGACTATACCCGCGTAGGTAAATCATAATAAAAACTGCCGTAATCAAAGGAGCATCGCATGAGACACAAAGTAACTTTGTATTTGGCTGCGGTTTCAGCTTTTTCTGGAAGCTATGCCCTCACGGCACAAGCGGAAGGTAAACCAGAAGGTTTTATTGAAGGTAGCAGCCTTACTGTTCTAAACCGCAACTTCTATTTCAATCGTGATAATCGTGATGCATCTGCGCCGACTTTCAACAGCGGCAAAGGCAATACCAACGGTTATTCCGAAGCTTGGGCACATGCGATAATCACTAAATTCAACTCTGGTTTTACGCAGGGCACTGTGGGCTTTGGTATAGATGCGTTTGCAATGATTGGCATCAAGCTTGATACTGGTGGCGGGCGCAACGGTGGCCGTAGCAGCTTTGACGTGCTGCCTGTTAACGGTGACGGCGAAGCACGTGATGAATACACTAAGGTGGGTGGAGCAGCGAAGTTTCGGCTGTTTGATACTGTCGTAAAGGTTGGAGATGTTTTCCCCGCAACACCCGTCGTGGCATCGGGAGATTCTCGCTTACTCCCTGAAAGTTTCCGCGGCGTGACGGTCGAAAATAGTAGCATTCAAGGCCTAACCTTGCAGGGTGGTCGACTGCATGCGATGAGCCAGCCTGGTTCCAGCAACTTGAACGATAACTTTGCCACATTTTATGCCGGCCCGGTCAACTCGCCTTGGATTGGGTACGGCGGCGGTGATTACCAAGTCAACGACAACATCACGGTGAGCCTTTACGCCAGCCAATTGAAGGATGTTTGGAATCAATACTATGCCGGTAGCAGCCTCACTTACCCACTCAGCGATGATTTGACGCTTATCGGCGGATTCAACTACTACAAAGCTGTAGATGAAGGCAAGAAGCGCCTGGGCGAATTCGACAACAATATATGGAGCGCCAAGCTCGGCGTCCGGTACGGTGCGCATACTCTTGCACTGTCTCATCAGCGAAACAATGGCGATGACGACTTCGACTACCTTCGTCAATCAGACTCAATCTTCGTTGACAACTCAATACAGTACAGCGACTTCAACTCACCGAAGGAACGCTCTTGGATGCTGCGCTACGACTTGAACATGACCAGCTACGGTATTCCGGGGCTATCGTTCATGACTCGTTATGCCAGAGGTTCTGGTGCAGACTATTCGAACGCCAATCAATTCTATATGCGCACTGATGGTAACGGCGATCCGCTCACGAATCAAAAACGTTGGGAGCGTGATATTGAAGTCAAATACGTCGTACAAACAGGTGCGGCGAAAGATCTTTCCTTGCGATTACGTCAAGCAAATACTCGTGCCACTGCATTCGAATCGGACTTGGATGAAGTACGCCTGATCGTTGAATATCCACTTTCGATACTGTGAGCCCTAAACAAGATCGATTTATTCATGTGACTCGCCTAAAACAAAAATAGCGAGCTTAAAGAATTCACCTTGAGTTGCTTAAATGCTCCTTTGGTAAAAGGTGAATATTTTGCGCCCCCCTGGGGCGCTTTTTTTTACCTAAAATTCGAGTAAATCTTCGAGTACGCGCACCGCGTCCCGATGGAGTTCATGACTGCACCAGTGACCGCCTTCTTCAGCATGAGAAAAATCGCCCTCATCTGCACGGAATAAAATGGCCATAATAAAAAAAACAACCCAACATTTCATAAGGTCAATTCAGCAGTAGAGAAATAACCCGCAACTGGTTGGTCCGAGCCACGATATAATATATCGCGATGTTATCAAGTGTATTGCTCACTGATTACAAGTACGTTATTTAGCCCCCACCCAAGTGGTTTTGAATTATCATTCCTGCCAATGATGACAGCGCATTCGCGTAGTTAAAACAGCTCAGTCATATCGAGACAAAATCCAATGCGAATTCTGGTAATTGAGGACGAAGTAAAAACTGCCGAATATGTGCGCCAAGGCCTTACGGAGAGCGGTTATATCGTGGATTGCGTACATACCGGATACGACGGGCTTTTTCTGGCCAAACAACATATGTACGAGTTAATCATCCTAGATATCAACCTGCCGGAGATGGATGGGTGGCAGGTACTTGAATTGTTGCGAAGAAACAATTGTCTTTGTAGAATTATGATGCTTACTGCTCGAAGTCGCTTGGTTGATAAAATCAGAGGACTAGAGAATGGTGCAGATGATTACCTAATTAAGCCTTTTGAATTCCCGGAACTGCTTGCTCGAGTTCGCGCACTGATGCGCAGGTCTGATAATCCAGCATCTGTTGAGATCATTCGCGTAGCCGATCTGGAGCTGGATCAAAGCCGTCATAGGGCGTTTAGAGACGGTCAGCGTATCGACTTAACAACGAAGGAATTCGCACTTCTGCACTATTTAATGAGAAATACGGGAATTGTCCTGAGTCGTACACAGATCATATCTCAGGTATGGGACATGAATTTCGACTGCGATACAAATGTTGTAGAAGTTTCAATTAGAAGATTAAGAGCCAAGATGGATGATCCTTTTGAAAACAAACTGATACATACACTCAGAGGCGTAGGATATGTTCTAGAAAAACGCTAGCGTGCTGTTCTTGAAGCAATCACATACGCTCCTGTGATTTCGCCGACTCACGGGCACTTCAGGTTTCATCCAAGTTTGTCTTTCACTTGGCGCTTCTGGCCTACCGCGTCGGATATACATTTCGGCGCGCAAAAAACTTGCTAATCGAAGCTTTCAACTCGCCTACCGGTCCAAAACCGTGGTGCGAAAAAACACCATACCCCCCCGAAACAGCGCTCGATAATGCTTATCCACAAGCTGGATTTCAGTGTCCAATGTATGTGGAAGCGTTCAGACCCGCTTTCACTTTAGGTATTTGTGAGTAACGTAGTTGCCGATGATAAAGTGTAGTTCAAGGAACGTGGATTTTTATCAGTTGATACTCTCATAATCTGGTGAGACGAACTACGTGACGGTGCCACGGCGCACATATCCATGTAGTTGCGTGTGGATATGATAAATCTACCGGGGCATGAAGCCTAAGCATGCCATGGAGTGGACAATACGGTCGTGACTTAAAGGTCGCATACTCTATGATCTCTGAAGGCGAGCAAGTGAATCACTCCGGCTCTCTAGATACCTTGCAAGCTCATTGCATAACGCTTTTAAACTCTACAGTGAAAGCTACATATTGAAACGATTACGGCGTTTTGCGTTGATGGTTGACGATATTCGACACCTCCCCTTGCCGTCGGGTTAAGCCGTCACACTTGCTCAATCGTCAGAACTTTTGCATTAGCTTGAGTATCGCCATAAGCGTCCGGGCATCACGCCTTGCGTGATTAAAAAGATTGCGGCAGCAACTGATCGATTTCACTCGCCCGCTGCGTCGGCAGCCGCGTGAGAGCATCCTTCAGATATGCATACGGATCATGACCATTCAGGCGCGCAGACTGGATCAGACTCATGATCGCTGCCGCACGTTTTCCGCTGCGTAAGGCCCCTGCAAAGAGCCAGTTCTTGCGCCCAAGGCCCTATGATCGGATCTGGTTCTCTGCCCAGTTATTGTCTATGGGTACAGCCCCGTCATCGAGGTAGCGCGACAGCGCTGCCCAGCGTTCGAGACTGTAATCGAGTGCTCTGCTGATGGCTGAGACTTCAGGCACGAGGTCACGCTAGGCAATCAACCTGGCGTGCAGCATATTCATCACCCGTACAGCTTTTTCTTGCCGTATTCGGAGTCGTAAATCCGGCCCCAGATCGCGACTTCGCTTTCAATTTCGTACAACAACTGGATATAACGCAGAGCTTGCTCCGCAAGCGTGCTTTTATTCTTAGCGTGCAGCTCAAAGAAATTACGTTGCGCATGAGCCATTCACCCGATCTCGGTCACGTCTAGTTCGAAGCTGGCTTTGTAACCGACACAATCATCGCAGACCAGCTTGTCCTTCCAGTCATTCAGGAAGTTGCGAGCGTGTTCTCCGGCGCGGCTAGGGCTGAAGTCGTGAACCACCGCTGCCGCGTCCGAGAACTGGCTGGTGGCATAGGACCAAATATAAGAACTGTGGGTTTTCTTAGTTCCCGGCATGAGCATTTGCACAGGTGTCTCATCGGCTTGAATAATCTGCTGCCCGAGAACCACGTCGCGCAGCGCATCAACCAGCGGCTGGAACTGAACCCCAGTCACGGCCATCTGGCCACCGTCGGTGAGGCTATGCACGCTAACTCCTCCTCTCTTTCTCTTCGTTAAGTAGCATCAGCCATGAATTCATTCAAAAAGACCGTTCAAGTCATTGCACTCGTTGCAACGCTAAATGCAGCCTCATTGTTACAGGCAGCGTAATCAATTGCCGTCTACAAAGCCCCTAACTGTGGCTGCTGGACCAGGTGGATCGCTTATCTGAAGGAGTGGTCGACTATATGGAAAACAACATTAGCGATATGAACGAGAAGCTCGGCGTACCCGTAAATCTGGCGTCGTGCCACACGGGAGTTGTAAGTGGGAAATTCGTCGAAGGCCATGTTCCGGTCACACAAATTGCTGAACTAAGTCGACGAGCCAATCTGGACGGAATAGCTGCCTTCGGTATGCCCGTGGGATCGCTCGGAATGGAGTCAGGTGACCGACGCAGCGCCTACCCGGTAATTGGGATGAGCAAGTCAAGGGGAGAGACGGTTTTACAGGATTTTCGGGCCCGCTAGTGGCTGAGGAACCGCTCTACTAAACTGGTTGAATACCGGATACCGGGTTTCGAAAAAGCTACAGCCGGCTGATCAAATCTTCCGGCTGGAGTCTGATTAGCGGATCGCTGTATCCAAGCAAATATTAGTCGAAAATTTCCCGTAAAAACGATTTCTTATGATAAACCTGCTCTTCCTGATGCCTCGACTGATTCTGATGGCCGTTCTGATATCCGTCCCGCCAACCACCACCGTGACCAGGCTGCGGCGCGGAGTGGCCGTGCTTAGTGCCGCGTTTGTTGTCATGGTGGCCAGAAGACGGCTGGGCATACACAGGTTCAGACGGAGGTGTACCTTGCAGCGACTGAGATACGCTCTGTGGAAGAAAACGAGCTTCTTGTTCTTCCTGCTGGCTACGCTCGATGATCTTGTCGAGTTCTCCCCGGTCAAGCCAAACACCTCGACATTGCGGGCAATAGTCGATTTCAACGTTTTGACGTTCCGACATTACCAACAGTACTTCTTTGCAAACTGGGCAGTGCATGGTTCTCTCCTCCAGCGAATGAGCTATATAAAACGCAGCAGCCATTTCACCGACGCAGCAGCCGCAAGCCATTGAATACGACGAGCAAGCTCGCCCCCATGTCGGCGAAAACGGCCATCCACAATGTCGCGAAACCAGAGAGAGCCAACGCCAAGAAGACAACTTTTATGCCCAGAGCCAAAATGATGTTTTGCTTTAGAACCGAGGCGGATCGGCGACTCAGGCTGATAAAGTACGCGATTTTTCGAGGGTCGTCGTCCATGATCGCAACGTCAGCTGTTTCGAGAGCTGTCGCTGTCCCTGCGGCTCCCATTGCGAAACCTATATCGGATTGCGCTAAGGCGGGGGCGTCATTAACGCCGTCACCAACCATCCCAACGGCGCCATATCTGCGTTTGAGTTCAGCGACTGCAGTCTGCTTGTCCTCTGGCATCAGATTTCCACGGGCATCCTCGATGCCCAATTGCTCAGCGATCGACCTCGCCGTCGCAGGATTATCCCCAGTCAGCATTACTGGAACCACGTTCAAAGCCTTCAAAGCAGCCACAGCTTCAACACTCTCCGGTCGGACTGTGTCTGCGACCGCGAATATCGCGGCGGGGCCGCTATTGCCGCATAGCACGATCACCGTTTTGCCAGTTTCCTCAAGCCGTGAAAGTCTGGCCTCCAGCTCCGAAGAACACACGCCCAACTCCTCAACCAAACGATGGTTGCCTAGATGCCAAAGATGACCGTCGATCGTGCCTTTCACGCCTCGGCCATTTAGCACACTGAAGTCACTGACAGGCAGAGCCACAGCGCCAGGCTGCTGCGATTTCCACCCATTGACCAATGCTTTCGCTACTGGGTGGGTACTTTGCTCATCAAGACTCGCAGCAATCAAAGTTGCCTTCTCGATAGACAAGTCACTGAATATATCTGAGTCAGTCAGAACTGGCTTGCCCTGAGTCAACGTGCCTGTTTTATCCAGAGCAACCACCTTCAGCAGGCGCCCGCTTTCCAGGTAGGCACCACCCTTGATCAAGATTCCATGCCGTGCGGCTGCGGCAAGACCACTCACAACAGTGACAGGCGTTGAGACGACCAAGGCACAAGGACACGCGATGACCAACAACACCAGGGCCTCATACAACCATTCACCCCACGTACCACCAAGCAGCACTGGGCCTAAAACGGCAACAAGAAATGCCACCGCCACTACGGCTGGGGTGTAATACCGTGCGAACTGGTCAACGAACCTCTGCGTCGGCGCCCGCTGAGACTGCGCATCCTGAATCGCGGCAGCAATACGAGCGAGCGTACTTTCGCCAGCGACTGCCGTGACAGTCGCCTCCACGACGCCGTCTGTCACGATACTGCCAGCATATAGCGGATCCCCCTCTGCCTTATCTACTGGCAAGCTTTCACCAGTGATAGGGGCTTGGTCGAGAGCAGCACGACCAGATTCCACCCTCGCATCCAGCGGTACCCGCGACCCTGTGCGAACACGAATACGGCTGCCGAGAACGACATTCTCAACCGGGTGTTCTTTCCAGCCAGCTTCGGTCATGACTTCCGCAGTCTCAGGAGCTAATGCAGTCAGCGATTTAATCGCGTTACGCGCTCGCTCAAGTGAGAGTGCTTCGATGGCTTCGGCAATAGCGAAAAGGAAAACCACCATCGCGGCTTCCGGCCACTTGCCAATCACCATGGCACCCAAGACAGCCAAAGACATCAAGAAGTAGATGTTCAATGTGAAGTTCTTTACAGCGATCCACCCCTTCTTCAGAGTTGGTAGACCAGCAGTAAGAATGGACAGCGCAGCCAAGGACATTACAGGCAAAGAACCCTCCTGTCCGGTCGTCCAAGCGATCACTTCAGCGGCGATGGCAGCTAGACCGCTGACCGCCAGCAGCCCTTTCAAGCGCGTCGTCAGAGCAGGTGAAATGGCATTCGGGGTTGCGCCGGCCTCGATGAGATTGGGCCCCATATCCAGCGCGGTCAAAGCGATGACTATCGCCTTCGGATCATCCAAGCGATGATGCACTGTCAGCTCACGATCCAACAGATTGAAATCAAGTCGTGCGATGCCAGGCATCGGCTCTAAGCGATTACGAATTAGCCGCTCTTCGGTAGGGCAATCCATCTTATCAATGCGATACCGAACCAGGGTCGTGCCTTCTGGCTCAGCCATGGCCGAATGTGAAGTCACCGCCCCTGCGGAATCCACTTTGCTCAAACAGCAATGGTCGGCATCGGAATGGGCTTGAGCTGAAGTGCCATGATCGTGTGCGCTATGGTCTTGATTATGGTCGGTGGACTTGGCTCCACAAGGCTGAGAATCCTTCGAACCGCACGCATGCGATCCCGTTCTGCCCAAGCTCTCGGCGTGATCAGGCCCATGCTCAACATGATGTGCACGAGAATGAACCTGTTTGGCGAAGGTCTCGCGGGGGTCAGCAGAACAGCAATCGTCCGACTTCGGCACGAGGTGCAATTTGGCTTTCGACGGGTTTTCCTGGCTCATGACGCATCTACCAATAAGGATATGGCGTCATTGAACAGCCTGTAGTAGCTACAGTGTCAAGCAATGAGTTTGAAATTTCGACTGGGCCGAGGGCGCCGCTCGAGTCTACGTCCCTCAGTGCGAGCGCCTGATAGCTGCATGCTGCGATGCATCAGCCAGGTTGGTCAGCACCTCAAATGCCCACTCAGCTTTCACCCTGGGAGTCATGCATATCGAGCAAGTCGTCAATCGCGTTGTGAAGCCTACGAGTAAACGTTTGGAGAAATCCGCCATGATGGTTTTCGACGCCATTGGCATGTGTCGGCTGTAGACCTCTCTAAGCGCTCATTACCATCGGTAGCCGACAGGGTTAAGGGTAGAAATATCCAGAAAGCTCCTCGACACAGTCGCACCAGCATGTCCTCCTCAACAACCCTACTACAAGCTTTTCGGCATTAATTAGGAGATGCCCACTGGAAATCCGGTGACACCTGCTAACCGAGAATAAAACCCCGCCATGTCTGGCGGGGTCTCATCAATCACCCTTCTTGTGCTTATACACGTCCAGGTCGGGATGCTTAGGCTTGTTCTCGGGGGTTACACGGCGACGCTGGTCTGTCTTGCCGGTTGATTCGGCAATTGGCTTGGGCCCAGGTTTGATGGCCATAGAACTTGCTCCTTCAGTTGATAGGTATATGCCCTGGCAAACGTCTGCCGTGTAAGCGTTCGCTCAGTACGGTCACGAGATTGAGGGCCCCAAACACTATAGCTTGATATTTTTATGCCAGCAGTGGCGCACCACTTTAGTAAGCGTCTGCCGAACACATCTTGCACCAGCCCGTTTGGTGTAGACGGACGCTCGAAAGACCCTGTCGAGACTATCGCGCTATTCGGTTTCAATGGCAGCTTGCTCCCCTATGCTCTTGACTCGTCTAGGAGCAGCAACCAGAGCGAGCCCCAGCAGCGGGTTCGAACAGTGACTCAATAATCGTACAGTCTGGAGTGTTCGAGCCTAGGCATCTTGACTCACACGTGCCTGCCATTGAGAGCAGCTCTATCCGGATCTGCAGGAGCTTAGCTACCTTAGATTCCACTTCTGCCAAGTGCTTCTTGACCACCGACAACGCATCAGCACACGGACGATCAGCATCTGCCGCGAGCGCAATGAGTTCGCGGATATCGTCGAGTGGAAAGCCCAGTTCACGATTCTGCCTGATGAAGATGAGTCGTGACCGATGCTTTTCGGTATAGATTCGATGCCGCCCTGTCGACCGTAGGGCCGGAGGGAGAAGGCCTATTTTCTCGTAGTAGCGAATCGTTTCAATGTGGCAACCCGTTGATTTCGACAGCGCTCCGATTCCTGACATCCAAACTCCCCAAGCATTTTCTTGAACCTGTAGTAGCTACAGATATTAACCTGCTCAATCGAAAAATGATTTCACGCGTTTTAAGGGCATTCCGTGGACAGAGAACAGCTAGAGAAGAACCAGATTCCCGTTTACTTCGTCGCGGTCATTGTCGCGGCTATCGGGGGCCTGCTCGCACCTGATGCCTCTCAAGCGTTAGGTGCGTTGGTGACACCAGCCATCGCTGTGCTGATGTACGCCATGTTTCTGCAGATCCCATTCTTGGATCTTCGCAAAGGGCTTGCAAACAAGCGTTTCATGACCGCGCTGCTGACCGCCAATTTCGTCGCCATCCCCCTGTTGGTTTGGGCGTTGACGATGGGCCTAGCCGACCACCCGGCGATTTTGGTGGGCGCACTATTGGTCTTGCTGACGCCTTGTATCGATTATGTTGTTGTGTTTACCCATATCGGTAAGGGCGACTCCAAACTGACTCTGGCGGCAACACCATTACTACTCGTGCTTCAGCTTGTGCTACTACCCCTCTATCTAGCCTTCATGGTGAGTGATGACTCGGCGGTGGTTATATCGGTCGGCCCATTTGTTGAGGCCTTCGTAGTGCTGATCGCTTTACCCTTGGTCTTGGCAGTAGCAACAGCTGCCGGGGCAAAGGGGTCACGCATCGTTGAGGGCTGGAACAATGTATGGGCTTGGATGCCTGTGCCAGCTATGGCGGCTGTATTGGTCGTAGTGATCGGCTCTCAGATTTCAACGGTGGTCAGAGACATGGACAAGCTGCTGCCTGTTATTCCCGTCTACATTGGTTTCATGCTCTTGGCACCCGTGGTGGGTGCGCTGGTGGCTCGGGCGTTTAAGTTACCGGCTAGCACGGCAAGATCTGTCGCTTTCAGCAGTTCGACACGAAACTCATTGGTAGTTCTACCATTGGCATTGGCCTTGCCCGAGGAAATCAGAGGGCTCGCTGCGGCAGCAGTGATTACTCAAACGCTGATTGAGTTGGTCAGCGAACTAATTTACATCCGAGCAATTCCTGCTTTGGTGTGGCGCAAAATGTAGATGCCAGGGAAGACATAAGCACAAAACACCCTGCGCGATTAAACAGGTGCCCACCTGTGCGGCAGCAGCTTGTTAATCTCACTCGCGCGCCGCGTCGGCAGGCGCGTGAGAACATCCTTTAGATAGGCGTACGGATCATGGCCATTCAGCCGCGCTGACTGGATCAAGCTCATGATCGCCGCAGCCCGTTTTCCGCTGCGTAGCGACCCGGCGAAGAGCCAGTTCTTGCGCCCAAGAGCCCATGGCCGGATCTGGTTGTCGGGTAGTCAGACGCGGTTGCCCGCGTCCAACCCCCTAAGAACCGTGCATGCGAGTTTCCCAGCACACGGCTCAAGCCTCTGCTAAGGCGCCATTGGGCACCCGGTTATACATCGTCGACATTGGCAAATTGCACATCTCGTGGGCAACGCAGGTGGTAAATCTCAAGATTAGCCGCAGCGTCCGTCCCGCCATGACCTAGCTTCACAATATGGCGACTGTGCCACGGTGTGTCTTTGGTCACCGGCTTGAAGCAGGCGCAGCACCTGCCGCCCTGTTGCACCCATACCCGATACAGCTTGGCTCGACCTTTAACGGAAGTGAGCATCTTCTTGCCCCAGCGGGACTCGAAGTACTCATCCCATGCAGGGTCGTGAGGGTTGGCAGCAGCCTTAATCTTGATATGTCGCACAATCGGTGTGTCTGAGGCGTCTACTAGCGTGTACTGACGCTTCCGACCATCGGCGGATTTTTCAGTACACGAGAACACCCAACGGCGCGCCCCTTGTACTTTGAAATACCGATCCTTCACCCATCGGCGTGTCTTGCGAGGGTGGCGACGTACCGCCCATCGCCAGAGCATTTCCCACACTGCGCTGTCCACCTGGTTGAAGACCTTCTTGGCGACGACATGACTGTGATAGTTCGCCCAGCCCCGTAGAACCGGGTTGAGCAAACCTATCAAGTTAGCCTGTCGTATCGTTTTGTTGGTCTTGATCAACTCTCGCAGCTTGGCAAGTAGAGCCCCGATGTTCGCCTTGGACGGCTTGATCAGGAGCTTGCCGTTGTACTTGCGCAGGTTCCATCCGAGGAAGTCGAACCCGTCCCCTATGTGCGTTATCTTGGTTTTTTCCGGAGAGAGGACAAGTCCACGCTCTGCCAGAAATTCAACCACGGCGGGCCTGACTTCATTCTCCAGCCATTCTTTCGAACAACCAGTGATGATGAAATCATCTGCATAACGCACCACGCGCATTTTTCGGGCTGTCCACTTCGCGTTGGGAAATCTCTTCGCCAGCATCGCTTCCAACCCATCCAGCGTCATGTTCGCCAACCCCGGGGATATGATGCCTCCCTGCGGGGTTCCGGCGTGGCTGGGGAATAGCTGCTTTTGGTAGACATAACCAGCCCGGAGCCATTTCTGCAAAATCGCCTTGTCCATGGGAATGTTGGCGATCAACCAGTCATGGCTGATATTGTCGAAACAGCCTTGAATGTCGCCCTCTAACACCCATTCCGCGTTTGCTTTTCGTGACAGCACACCAAAGCACTGTGCGACGGCATCCGCAGTTGAGCGTTCCGGCCTGAACCCATAAGAGTTCGGGTCGCCGGTAGTTTCCGCTATCGGTTCCAGAGCCAGCAGATGAAGCGCCTGCATGGCCCGGCATTTCATCGCGGGAATTCCAAGAGGTCTCGTTTTGCCGTTTTTCTTCGGAATAAGCACTCTCCGAAGCGGGAGCGGCGAGTAACCTCGCCGCGTCAACGACTCTATCGCGCCGAGCTTGGCCCTAGGCGTATTCCAAGTAACCTTGTCCACGCCGGGGGTATTTTTGCCTTTGTTTTCAGACACCCGTTTCACAGCAAATGCCTTGCCACTGAACGAGTGAGTCAGCAGCCATTGCAGGGCTTTCACCTTGTTATGTCTGCCATCTTGTACAGCCTTCACAATACGCGCTTGCAGCCCTCTGACACGACGTTGTACGGCGATCCAATCGATGCTGTCCCACGACGTGCCGGAAGGTGCACACGCCAATGCTGCTGCGTTCATTTGCTCTCCTTCCGTTGAAAGGGTTCTACCTACTCTCGTGTGAAGAGAGACCATGAGGACGTCTGCCCGCTTTCGCGTGAAGTGATGTTTCAACCTCTATCCAACCCATTACAGGACGGCGTTCGCTTTTTCCTCGTTCCTTCGCCCGCACCGCCATGGGCAATTTTTACAAACGGCTTTCCCTGACGGGAGCGATACGGGATTTCCACGTTCCGCTTACTGAAGTGCGTCGGGTTAGGTGCCTGCTATCGACCGGGAGGCATGTGGGTCACGAATGCGTAGTAGAAAGACGCAGTTCCCACCTCCATTACCATTTTGGTTCGAGCGTGTAAGCCATTTCCGCTCGCTTAATTTAACGATCGTTGCGCAGATTCACGTGTGTTCACCATACCAACTATCTAGCACTTGTCCGGCCATGGCTGCCAGAAGGGTACGCCTCTCACGATTGGTACCCCGCACCTTGCGGCGCCTCGTAACATTGTCGAAGGCGCTCTTGATTCAGCCTTCTAGATTCACCCGGTGACACGGGTGGTTCCCACCAAGGGGGAACAACTTCATTAAGCGACTTCGTGTCGCACCTCCGCCCAATTATTATCAATGGGAACCGCCCCGTCATCGAGGTAGCGCGACAGCGCTGCCCAGCGTTTAAGGCTGTAATCGAGCGCTCTGCTGATGGCCGAACCTTCGGGCACAAGATCACGCTGCGCGTTCATCCAGGCATGCAGCCTATCCTTCACCGGTACGGCTTTTTCTTGCCGTATTCGGCGCCGTAAATCCGGCTCCAGGTCTCTGACTTCTCTTTCGATTTCGTACAACAACTGGATATAGCGCAGGGCTTGCTCGGCGAGCGTGCTTTTATTCGTAGCGTGCAGTTCAAAGAACTTGCGCCGTGCATGGGCCATGCAGCCGATCTCGGTCACGCCGAGTTCAAAGCTGGCCTTGTAGCCGCCAAAATCGTCGCAGACCAACTTGCCATTCCAGTCCTGAAGGAAGTCGCGAGCATGCTCTCCGGCGCGACTGGGGCTGAAGTCATAAACCACCGCTGCCACATCCGAGAACTGGCTGGTAGCGTAGGACCACACATAGGAGCGGTGGGTTTTCTTTGTTCCCGGCATGAGCATCTGCACCGGTGTTTCATCTGCGTGGATGATTTGTTGCCCAAGCACTACTTCGCGCAGCGCATCGACCAGCGGCTGCAACTGAACTCCGGTCACGCCAACCCATTGAGCCAAGGTTGAACGTGGAATCGCCAAGCCCGCTCGACCTAAGATCGATTCCTGACGGTAAAGCGGCAGATGGTCAGCAAACTTGGCGATCATGACGTGTGCGAGCAGGCCCGAAGTCGGGATGCCCTTATCAATGACCTGCGGCGGAACCGGTGCCTGGATCAGCGTTTCGCAGTTATCGCAGACCCACTTGCCACGGACATGGCGTTCGACGGTGAACACGCCGGGCGTGTAGTCCAGCTTCTCGCTAACGTCCTCACCGATGCGCTTCAGGGCGCAGCCGCATGGGCGGTGAGTGTTGTCCGGTTCGTGATGGATCAACGTTCGCGGAAATTCTGCCGGCAATGCCGTGCGCTTGGGCCTTAGCTTTTCCTCGGTCGCCTCTGGTGCTATTTGCAACGCCTGAAGCTCGGCCTCAATCGCCGCGATATCAGTATCGATCAGGTCATCTAGCAGGCTGGCCTGTTCAGGATTCATCTGCTCGCTGCGCTTGGCAAACTTCAAACGCTTGAGCTGGGCGATCTCGTGGGTCTGTTTCTCAATGACTGTTTGATCACGGTTGATTTTCTTGCCCATAGTGTCGACTTGCGAGAGCAACTGCGCTGCGAGGACGCGCAGTTGATTGGGAGACAGTTGGTCGAGATTGGGCGAAGAAGTCATACGCCGGACTTTGCCAGAGCGGGCGTTTCGCGACGATAGACCGATAGGCTAATGGCTGCCGTTAAAGCAGTGTGATCGAGCCTCCAGAACCTGCGCGTTGCCATGGCAGCCCCAGCAACAACGTTTGAAGTTGCTCGGCATCCAGTTCCATCTCAGGACCATGGCGGATGCCAGGCCAGTGGAACTTGCCTTGGTTTAACCGGCGCGCCGCCAGCCATATTCCGAAGCCGTCATGCACCAGCACTTTCATGCGATTGGCGCGGCGGTTGGCGAACAGATAAGCGCAGTGCGGCTGCGCCGCACCGAACACCGCGATCACCTTGGCTAGTGGACTGAGCGGTTAATTCATTTATCTAATGGTAACGATATACTGTGCGTCCAATGTCATGGATTGGTTATG
>NZ_JBXAFK010000065.1:0-37195 GCF_058793055.1 Pseudomonas sp. MPR-R2A5 | reverse complement strand
TTGTTTACCAAGGAGTTTTCCGTTTCGACTGCGCCGGAAGTGGGGCGAATTATAGACTTCCAGAATCTGCCGTCAACTCTTTATTTGGAATTTCTATCAAACCACCGAAAACACCTGACATTCCTTCTATATAGGACGTGTGGCAGCGATAGTTGGGCAATATATTGCTCATTACTCAACAGTTCAGCATCATAGCGACCTCTGCTTCTCTACTATGACCTTGGACGACACACCTCAATGACCCCCCCACCCCGCAGCCTGGCCTCGGCATTGTTTCCAGTAGGCCTGCTGTTAATCGCCATGGCCTCCATACAGTCCGGCGCTTCGCTGGCCAAGAGCATGTTCCCTATCATCGGCGCACAAGGCACCACGACCCTGCGCCTGATTTTCGCCAGCGTGATCATGCTGCTTCTATTGCGCCCCTGGCGCGCAAAGCTGACGGCCAAGTCCCTGCGCACCGTAATCGTCTACGGAATGGCGCTGGGCGGCATGAACTTCCTCTTCTATATGTCCTTGCGCACCGTCCCCCTGGGCATTGCAGTAGCACTCGAATTCACGGGCCCCCTCGCCGTGGCTATCTATGCATCACGGCGAGCGATGGACTTCCTGTGGATTGCCCTCGCGATCATTGGCCTGCTCCTGCTGATCCCGATGGGGGAAGCCAGCAGTGGCATTGACTTGATCGGCGCGGGCTACGCATTGGGTGCGGGCGTCTGCTGGGCGCTGTATATCCTGTTTGGCCAAAAAGCCGGCAACGACAACGGCGTACAAACCGCCGCGCTGGGCGTCATGATTGCCGCCCTCTTCGTCGCACCGATTGGTATCGTCCATGCCGGTACTGCATTGCTGACACCCGCCCTGATCCCTATCGCCATTGGCGTCGCCATTCTGTCCACCGCCTTGCCCTATACCCTTGAAATGGTCGCACTGACCCGACTACCCGCCCGCACCTTCGGTACGTTGATGAGCATCGAGCCCGCGTTCGGCGCGCTTTCCGGCCTGTTTTTCCTGCATGAGCACTTATCCCTCGCCCAATGGCTGGCCATCACCTGCATCATCCTGGCCTCCGTAGGCGCCACATTGACCATGCGCAATGAATCCAAACCACTGGTGCCCGCCGACTAATCATCTTTCGAGGTAGCTCTGGTATTTGCCGCTCATTTAGGCCATGTTTAGTCGGTAAACCAATGTCATTCATGGAGAATTTCGACAAGGACAGCCCGAACGCTACAATCGAGAGCGAGTAAGGCCAGCTCCAGGCTTTTTTGCGGAGCGGCTATTAAGGATAGGAATGAAGCGAATTTTGATACTGTTCATGGTCGTGGCCATTGCTGGCTGTGCCGCGACCACCAAGACAGAAGTGAAGCGGGGCAAAAAAGGGCTGCATATCAACTGTTCGGGCCTGTCGTCCTCCTGGGACCAGTGCTACACCAGTGCCACCAATTCTTGCGGAGCCAAGGGCTACCGGGTTATCGCCAAATCCGGTGACAATTCCGAGGAGCCTGGGGACTACCCCTTCGGCCTCAACCCTGCTGGCTACACCAGCCGCAGCATGATCGTCATCTGTAAGTAGTCACCCGAGCAGTCCCCGACTGCTCCGATCAAATTCCTGACACAAACCTGCCCTTTGCGATGCTGTGGCTACACTCCTGCTTGATCACCGAGCCAAAGGAGTTCCCATGACGCACAACAAGAAAATCGTTTTGGTAGTGGGTGCGGGCGATGCAACCGGCAGAGCCATTGCCAAACGCTTTGCCCGCGAGGGGTATGTGGCCTGCGTCACCCGTCGCAGCGCCGACAAACTGCAGCCGCTGGTGGACAGCATCCAGCTGGCGGGCGGCCAAGCCCATGGTTTTGCTTGCGATGCGCGCAAAGAAGAAGGCGTTATCGCACTGATCGAACAGATCGAAAGCGAACTGGGCCCTATCGAAGTCCTCGTCTTCAATATCGGCGCCAACGTCCCCTGCAGCATCCTGGAAGAAACGGCGCGCAAATACTTCAAGATCTGGGAGATGGCGTGTTTCTCCGGTTTCCTGAATGCCCGCGAAGTCGCCAAACGCATGGTTACGCGCAACCGCGGCACCATCCTGTTCACCGGCGCCACGGCAGGTCTGCGTGGAGCTGCAGGGTTTGCCGCGTTCGCCGGCGCCAAGCACGGAATTCGCGCCCTCGCCCAAAGTATGGCGAGGGAATTAGGCCCCCGAGGTATCCACGTCGCCCACGTGGTGGTGGACGGCGCTATCGATACCGCGTTCATTCGCGACAATTTTCCGCAGAAATATGCCCTCAAGGATCAGGACGGCATTCTCAACCCCGACCATATCGCCGATAACTATTGGTTCCTACATAGCCAGCCACGGGACGCCTGGACTTTCGAACTGGACCTGCGCCCCTGGAACGAGCCCTGGTAGTCACGCCCTTCATAACAATAAGCAGCGAGCAGCAACCATGGATAAGACCCTGGAGTTCTTCTTCGACCTCGGCAGTCCCGCCACTTACCTGGCGTATACCCAGCTCCCTGCCCTGTGCGCCGAAACCGGCGCACTGCTGGTGTATCGGCCAATACTATTAGGGGGCGTATTCAAGGCGACCGGCAACGCTTCCCCGATCACCGTCCCCGCCAAAGGTCGCTACCTGTTGGATGACCTGGCGCGATATGCCCGACGCTACAAGGTTGTGCTCAAGTTCAGCCCGCACTTCCCTATCAATACGCTGGTATTGATGAGGGCAGTTACCGGCATGCAAATGCACCAACCTGAACGCTTCCAGGCCTTCATCGACTGCCTGTTCCACGCCCTCTGGGTAGAAGGCCGTCATTTGGGAGACCCCGCCGTCGTGGCCACAGTCCTCACTGAGCAGGGTTTCGATCCGGAACAAGTATTGGCCCTGTCCAACGATGAAGTCGTAAAAGCCGCCCTCAAGGACAACACCGAACGAGCCGTTCAACGCGGGGTGTTTGGTGCGCCCAGCCTGTTTGTAGGAGATCAGTTGTTTTTCGGCCAGGACCGTCTGGAGTTTGTACGGGAAGCCCTTGGCTGAATTTCGATCGTCGACCGCCCTTGAACGTCCCCTTGCGAACCCGTCTTAGGCGGCAACGATTGAATGGGGGCTCGGCATTGCGCTGTCGCCCCCCTGAAGCGCAACCGATCAAATAGCGGCAGTGCGGACCTGCAACCACTCCAGCGCGGCACCGCTTAGCAACGGGCTCAAACGCTCCCGCACCTCGGCGTGGTAGGCGTTGAACCACTGGCGCTCATCAGCCGTCAACAACGACGGCTCCAGGCAACGTGTATCGATGGGGCACAAGGTCAGGGTTTCGAACGAGAGGAACTCACCAAACTCGGTCTTGCCTGCTTCACGGTTCAATACCAGGTTCTCGATGCGCACGCCCCAACGACCCGGGCGATATGTACCGGGCTCAATCGAGGTGATCATGCCAGGCTGCATCGCGGTTTGCGGTGCGGTCGCGGCCTGATAGGCGATCACCTGTGGGCCCTCATGCACATTGAGGAAATAGCCTACGCCGTGACCGGTACCGTGGCCGTAGTCCACGCCCTCAGCCCAGATCGGCGCCCGCGCGATCGAATCCAACAGCGGCGAGAGGATACCCTTGGGGAAATGCGCACGGGACAGGGCGATCACACCTTTGAGTACCCGGGTACAGTCGCGCTTCTGCTCCTCGCTCGGCGTACCGATGGGCACCATCCGCGTGATATCCGTCGTGCCGCCCAGGTACTGGCCGCCCGAGTCGATCAACAGCAGGCCATCACCTTCGATCAGCGCGTGCTCTTCTTCAGTGGCATGGTAATGCGGCATAGCGCCATTGGCGTTGAAGGCCGCAATAGTGTTGAAACTCAGTGACACATAACCCGGGCGACGGGCGCGTGCCGCCGTTAAATGTTCGTCGATGGTCAGCTCGGTAATGCGTTCACGCCCCAGGGCGCTGTCGAGCCAGGCGAAGAATTCGCACAACGCCGCGCCATCCTGTTCCATGGCCTGGCGGATATGTTCGGCATCGGCCAAGCTCTTGCGAGACTTGGCCAGCGTGGTCGGGTTCAATCCTTCGACCAACTTGACCCCCGCATCGAGATGCTCGAGCAAACCGGCAGTCACACGTGCTGGATCAACCTGCAAACTGGCACCCGGCGGCACGGCACGCAATGCATCAGCCACTTCGCTGTAATCGCGTAGCGTCACCCCATCCCGCGCCAACGTGGCACGCAACTCGGCATCGACCTTGCCCAGCGCCACGAACAAGGTGGCCTGCTGCTGATTGATCAGGGCAAAGGACACAAACACCGGATTGAACGACACATCGCCGCCGCGCAGATTGAACAGCCACGCAATGTCGTCCAGCGTCGCAATGAAGTGCCAGTCGGCGCCCCGCTCTTTCAAGCTGCTGCGCAGTGCGGCAAGTTTCTCGCCACGGCTAACGGTGGCCTGGGGCGGCAGATGCGGGTAGATCGGTTGATTCGGCAACGGCGGCCGGTCTTGCCAGACCTCATTCAACAGGTCGATATCGGTACGCAAGCGCGCGCCACGCTCCGCCAGCTTGCTGCCCAGGGTTCGCGCCGAGGCCACGGCCATGACCGCACCGTCGACCGCCACCACACCGCCTTCCGGGGTTTGTTCGGCCAGCCATTCCAACGGACCGGGTTGGCCGGGTTGCAGTTTTACCAACTCGATACCGCTGCCCTTGAGCTCCTTGCTCGCCTGTTCCCAGTAACGGCTGTCAGCCCAGACACCGGCGAAGTCCGCGGTGACAATCAGTGTCCCGACCGAACCATGAAACCCCGACAACCACTGGCGACCCTGCCAGTAGCCGGGCAGGTATTCGGACAAGTGTGGATCGGCCGACGGCACCAGCAGGGCGTGAATGCCCTCGCGGCTCATCAGTTCACGGGTATGCGCAAGGCGCTGGGGCACCGTTCCATGGGTCAAAGGCTGCGTACTCATTGTGTCTCCTGCTAACCACGAATAATTGTTATGTGCTGCAAATGGATAATCAGACCGCCCAGAACGCCGGTGCACTGGCAAGGGCGGCCTTGATCAATTGCACAGCCTGGTCGATATCCTGTTCGGTGGTAAACCGGCCCAGGCTCAGGCGAATGGTTCGAGCGGCGGAGCGTGCATCATGGCCCAGGGCCAGAAGGACGTGGGACGGTGCATTGCTGGCCGAGTTGCAGGCCGACGTCGCCGAAAAGGCGATACCGGCACTCAGGGCGGCAGAATTGAATTCGCCTTCGCCGAACGTCAGGCTGAGGGTATGCGGAATACGCTGCGCCGGGCTGCCATTGAGGCGTACGCCTGCCACCGGTGCCAACTGATCCAGCAGGCGCTGGCGCAAAGCCACGATCCGGGCCTTCTCCTCCGCAAAAGACTCCGCCGCCAAGGCAAACGCCGTCCCCATGCCCGCGATTTGATGCGTCGCCAGGGTGCCGGAACGCAAACCGCCCTCATGGCCACCGCCATGAATCTGCGCAGATACCTTCTGCTGGGCCCGAGGCCCGACATACAACGCGCCGATGCCCTTGGGACCGTACAGCTTGTGGGCGGAAAATGACATCAGGTCCACCGGCCATTGCGTCAGGTCGATAGCCACCTTGCCCGCCCCTTGCGCCGCGTCCACATGCAGCAACGCACCCTGCGCCCGCACTCGCGCGCCAATCGCCGGAATGTCATTGAGGGTACCCAGTTCGTTGTTCACCAGCATCAGCGACACCAGGAAGGTGTCCTCACGCAAGGCTTCGCTGACCGCCTCGACACTGATCAAGCCATCGGCGTCCGGCACCAGGTAGGTCACGGCCACCCCGGCGTCCTGCAACTGCCGCGCGGTATCCAGGGTTGCCTTGTGCTCGATCTGGCTGGTGATGATATGCCCGCCCGCCACGCCACGCGCCTGGGCCACGCCCTTGATCGCAAGGTTGTTGGATTCAGTGGCTCCGGAGGTCCAGACGATCTGTCCTGGCTCGGCGCCCACCAGCTCGGCCACCTGGCGACGTGCCTGTTCAACCGTTTGCCGGGCCGCTTGGCCGAACGCATGGGAACTGGACGCAGGGTTGCCAAAGTTGGCATTGAAGCCCAGGCACTCGACCATCACCTGGATGACCCGCTCATCCACCGGCGTGGTGGCGGCGTAGTCGAAATACAGCGGACGTTTATTCATGACGTTAAAGACTCGCAGAGCAGGTTCCCGAGAGCAGCGTCTCAGGGGCATCGACCGGAACAGAGGTGGTCAGGTTTACCTGGTCAAATGCCATTAGAAAAGGATGACTTTATGTAAATGTGCGTAGGAACGCTCCTGAAATTCAGCTTAACAGGCTGAAGTCGCTCCATGGCAAACAAAAAACCCGAGATTCCTTAAGGGAAACCTCGGGTTCTTCAGCACGGCGCAGCCACTCAACTGGGGCGCCCATGCAAGGTCACGCTGCGCTCGGCATTCATTTCACCCTGGCGATCAAAACCGAAGGGCTTCTGTGGCTGGCCGGTCAGTGCGGCGCGCTGCTGTTGGTATTCATCAAACGACAAGCCGCGACGGCTCAGCGCTTCCAGAGCCAATTGCTTGGTTTCTTCAGCGGTGTAAGGACGTGATTCCGGTGAGGGATGTGTCGCACAGCCGGTGAGGAAGGAAGCGACAAGTAATACGCAAACAGCGAGTGACTGGTTCATGGCGAAGGCTCTGCGAAGGAGGTTTAAGTCAATGAACACAGGCTACTCCCGCCCCCGCACAGTGAAAAATCATCGTCCGTGATAGTCGCTATCACCCGCCGCGACACCCTCGATAACCAGGACAACATATTCTTTTACGATCTATTAATATGGAAATACGTTCATTTACGGAATAAAAACAACCCACTATAACTAGCTGCACGCCGGGCCCCAGTGTTCGCCAGGCAACTGTTGCGCAGGCAACAGTCATTCAACAATTCACCAGGCAGACAACAGCAACACTTTTCAGCAGTGAGCCTGTAACCCGCAGCCGGCAAGGCCTGCGCCCATTGGTACAGCTCTTGCTCAGCCCACGTACTTCACTCGCAATGAACCACTGTTGAAAAGGAACTGTTCATGACCCGTCCCCTGAATGTCGTTGCCCTCTCCGGCGGAACCTGGCGCCCGTCCCGTACCCTGGTGCTGACCCAAGCGGTACTCGCCGAACTGGCCAGCCTGCTGCCGATCCAGACCACCCTCATCGAACTGGGCGACATAGCCCGGCCACTGGGCGGCGCGCTGTCGCGCGATGAGCTGCCAGCGGAAATCGAAGCGCAACTGGTGACCATCGAGCAAGCCGACCTGCTGATCGTCGCCGCACCGGTCTATCGCGGCTCTTATCCCGGCCTGCTCAAGCACCTGTTCGACCTGGTCGGCCTCAACTCGCTGATCAACACGCCGGTATTGCTCGCAGCCACCGGCGGCAGCGATCGCCATGCACTGGTCCTCGATCACCAACTGCGGCCGTTATTCAGCTTCTTCCAGGCCTTGACCTTGCCGATTGGCGTGTATGCCACCGAAGCCGACTTCACCGACTACCAAATAACCAGCGAGCCCTTGAAGGGCCGTATTCGTCTTGCTGCAGAACGCGCGGCGCCCTTGTTTGCCGCGCACTCCACTTCTCTGCTGAAAATCGCTTAAGGATCTGTCATGGATGTTTTCTGGTTCCTGCCAACACATGGCGACGGTCATTACCTGGGCACAACCCAAGGTGCGCGGCCAGTCACCCTCAACTATCTGAAACAGGTCGCCCAAGCGGCTGACAGCCTTGGCTACTACGGCGTACTGATTCCAACCGGCCGCTCGTGCGAAGACTCCTGGGTCATCGCCTCGGCGTTGGTCCCCCTGACAGAACGCCTGCGCTACCTGGTGGCGATTCGCCCGGGCATCATCTCGCCCACGGTGTCGGCGCGCATGGCGGCGACCCTCGATCGCCTGTCCAATGGCCGCTTGCTGATCAACGTGGTGACTGGCGGTGACCCCGACGAAAACCGTGGCGACGGCAGCTTCCTCGATCACAGCGAGCGCTATGAAGTCAGCGACGAATTCCTCAAGATCTGGCGCCGTGTGTTGCAGGGCGAATCGGTGGACTTTGAGGGTAAGCACCTGCGCGTACAGAATGCCAAGGCGCTTTACCCGCCCGTGCAGAAGCCGTACCCACCGCTGTATTTCGGCGGTTCTTCGGACGCCGCCCATGACCTCGCCGCCGAACAGGTGGACGTGTACCTGACCTGGGGTGAACCCCCGGCCGCCGTCGCGGAAAAACTCGCGGATGTGCGTGAACGGGCCGCGCGTCATGGCCGCACCGTGAAGTTCGGCATCCGCCTGCATGTGATCGTGCGCGAGACCGAAGAAGACGCCTGGAAAGCCGCCGACAAACTGATCGAGCACATCAGCGACGACACCATCGCCGCAGCACAAAAATCGTTTTCGCGCTTTGACTCCGAAGGCCAGCGCCGCATGGCCGCCCTGCACGACGGGCGCCGCGACAACCTGGAAATCGCCCCCAACCTGTGGGCCGGTGTCGGCCTGGTACGCGGTGGTGCCGGTACCGCGCTGGTGGGCAACCCGCAGCAAGTGGCCGAGCGCATCAAGGAATACGCAGACCTGGGCATCGAGAGCTTTATCTTCTCCGGCTACCCGCACCTGGAAGAGGCGTATCACTTTGCCGAGTTGGTGTTCCCGTTATTGCCGGAACCTTATGCCAGCCTGGCCGGGCGCGGCATCACCAACCTGACGGGGCCGTTCGGCGAAATGATCGCCAACGATGTACTGCCCGCCAAGCCCTGAGATCAATGAAGCCTGCCTTAGGTGGGAGGCGGCTTGCCCCCGATTGCGGCGGGTCAGCCCCGTAACTGGCAACTGACACACCGCTATCGGGGCAAGCCCGCTCCCACCTTTGGCCTTCATTGCCAAATAGACATTGAGGAACACCGCGTGACAGCCAAACCCCACAGCGTCCTGCCCTCCCCTTTGCAGACCGCCAAGTTGCTGGCCGCCGATTTCGCCCTCACCGCCGTCGAACGCGACGAACGCGGTGGCACGCCGAAAACCGAACGGGATGCCCTGCGCCAAAGCGGCCTGCTGGCCCTGAGTATTCCCACCCAATACGGTGGCCTCGGCGCACGTTGGAGTGACACCCTGGGCATCGTGCGCGAGTTCGCCAAGGTCGACAGCTCAATCGCCCATGTCTTCGGCTTCCACCACCTGATGCTCGCCACCGTGCGCCTGTTTTCGCGCCAGGACCAATGGCAACCCTGGTTCGAACAGACCGCGCGCCAGAACTGGTTCTGGGGCAACGCCCTCAACCCGCTGGACACACGCACGGTAGTCAAGGATTTCGGCGGCTGGCGCGAATTTTCCGGCAAGAAGAGCTTCTGCTCCGGCGCCAGCGATTCAGAAATGCTCATCGCCTCGGCCGTGGATGAAAGCGCTGGCGGCAAGTTGCTGATCGCCGCCATCCCCAGCGGGCGCAGCGGCATCACCCTGCACAACGACTGGAACAATATCGGCCAGCGCCAGACCGACAGCGGCAGCGCCAGCTTCGAACGGGTACGCGTGGAGGAATCGGAACTGCTGCTCGACCCCGGCCCGCTGAGCACACCCTTCGCCTGTCTGCGCCCGCTGATCGCCCAGCTGACCTTTACCCATATGTTCCTCGGGATTGCCGAAGGAGCCTTCGAAGAAGCACGCCATTACACCCTGACCGAAACCCGTTCGTGGCACAAATCCAGCGCCGAGGACGTGCGCCAGGACCCTTACGTGCTGCACCACTACGGTGAGTTCTGGGTGGCCCTGGAAGGTGTGCGCCTGCTGGTGGAACGCGCCGCCGAATTGCTCGACCACGCCTGGGCCAAAGGCCCCGGCCTCAGCGAAAACGAACGCGGCCAACTGGCCATCGCGATCGCCACCGCCAAGGTTGCCGCCACCCGCCAAGGCCTGGAGCTGTGCAGCCGCCTGTTTGAAGTCACCGGCGCGCGGTCCACCCATGCTTCGCTGCGCCTGGACCGCCACTGGCGCAACCTGCGCACGCAAACCCTGCACGACCCCGTGGACTACAAACTCCACGAACTCGGGGACTGGGCCTTGAACCAATCCCTGCCGACTCCCACGTTCTATTCCTAAGAGAGGTGCCCATGCAGCTTTTAACCCTACCGCCCTCGCCCGCCCTCGCGACCTCGATCCGCGCCACAGCCCAGGTCTTCGAAGACCCGAAATCCCAGGCGCTGCTCGACCATATCCAGCAAGTGGCGCCCAGCGAAGCCAGCGTGCTGATCATCGGCGAGACCGGCACCGGTAAAGAGCTGGTGGCGCGCCATATTCATAACCTCAGCGCACGACGCAACCGGCCGTTCGTAGCGGTGAACTGCGGGGCTTTCTCTGAATCCCTGGTGGAGGCCGAATTGTTCGGCCATGAAAAAGGCGCCTTTACCGGTGCCCTCAGCGCCAAGGCCGGCTGGTTCGAAGAGGCTGACGGCGGCACCTTGTTCCTCGATGAAATCGGCGATTTGCCGATGGCGATCCAGGTCAAATTGTTGCGGGTATTGCAGGAGCGGGAAGTGGTGCGCCTCGGTTCGCGCAAAAGCATTCCCATTGATGTGCGTGTGCTCGCCGCGACCAACGTGCAACTGGAAAAAGCCATCAATGCCGGGCATTTCCGCGAAGACCTCTACTACCGGCTCGATGTGGTCAGCCTGGAACTCAGCCCGCTGCGCGAGCGGCCCGGCGATATCCTGCCGCTGACCCGTCATTTTATCGAAGCCTATAGCCAGCGCCTGGGCTATGGCCCGATCACCATCAGCCGCGAAGCCGAGCACAAACTCAGAAGCTACAGCTGGCCGGGCAACATCCGCGAACTGGAAAACGTGATCCACCACACTCTGCTGATCTGCCGCAATGGCGTGATCGAACGCGACGACCTGCGCCTGTCGAACATGCGTATCGAGCGCCAGGACGACAGCCAGCACAACACCGACAACAGTGCCGAAGCCTTGCTCGAACGGGCCTTTCAAAAACTGTTCGAAGAACAGGCCGGCGCCCTGCATGAAAAGGTCGAAGACGCGTTACTACGCGCCGCCTACCGGTTCAGCCATTACAACCAGGTCCATACCGCCAACCTGCTGGGTCTGAGCCGCAACGTCACACGCACGCGCCTGATCAAGATCGGCGAGTTGGCGGTAAACAAGCGCCGCCCCGGCGAAAACGTGCAAGGCGAGCGCATGCTGCACCTATCCATTTAGGCGACAGTGCAACGCGTTGTCATGGCTGCGCTCGAAACTGCGCAGCACCTGGAACGAACCGAAGGTCACGGCCGTGGCCTGGTGGGCGCGAATCAATGTCCAGAAATCTTCCTCTCCATGCTCGAAACACTTGAAGGCCGCCTCGCCGTCTTCACGCGAGCGCCATTGCAGGTAATTGAGCACCCGTCGTCCGTCATCGCTGACTTGCACACTCGCATTGATAAAGCCGCCATGGCCCTGGGCCAGACGTTCGCTCTGAATAGTCAGGGCTGCCACCAGGGCAGATTGTTGCCGGGGTTCGATCTGAAACTCGATCAATTGAGTGAAGCTGCGATTTTTCTCTGATACCTGCATGAACACTCCCCTTTCTCTGTAGGCAGAATCTTGCGATTCGATGCCACGCAGGGTAAAACCTCTAGTTAAGTCAAGGTCAAGCGCTTCTCTGGAGTTTTTCATGCTCAACAAGGAACTCACCGTCGGCCAATTGGCCGCGCGCAGTGGCGTTGCGGTCACGGCGCTGCACTTCTATGAATCCAAAGGGTTGATCAAGAGCAACCGTAACGCTGGCAACCAGCGCCGTTACCCACGGGATGTATTGCGGCGCGTGGTGGTGATCAAGATCGCCCAGCGCTTGGGCATTCCCCTGGCGACGATTGGCCAGGCATTACAGACGCTGCCGGATGGTCGTACGCCGACCACTGAGGATTGGGAGCGTTTGTCGGCGCTGTGGCGAGAGGATCTGGATGAGCGCATCAACAAGTTGATACTGCTGCGCGACAAGCTCAGTGGTTGTATTGGCTGCGGGTGTTTGTCGCTGCAAGCGTGCCCGCTGCGTAATCAGGCTGACCAGCTCGGTGAACATGGGCCTGGGGCCCAGCTGTTGGAACCCACGCCGCAATCCTGAGTTGGGAATGCGCCCCCCCTTTGATCGCCATGGGTTTTAGAAACCCGGTGCGATATCACTTTCGTCACGCGTCAGGATGAACTGGCGCAGTTCACCGCGATTGAACGCCTTGCCGCCACGGCATGCACAGGTCGCCGATGCTGTCCGGCCGACACCTCGTCGGCTGCCTGCAAGCCACGATCGGCGTGGCCTATAGTGAAAAGGCCGTCCCTCCACAACCACAATCAAGGAGAACGATATGAGCGTTAAGCCTATTCCCGAGGGCTACCACAGCGTCACGCCTTATATGGGCATCGACAAAGCGAGTGATGCCATCGATTTCTACAAAAAAGCCTTTGGCGCCACACAGGTCATGCGCCTGGATATGCCCGATGGCAAAGTCGGCCATGCCGAGCTGCGCATTGGCGACTCGGCGATCATGCTGGGCTCACCCTGCGAGGAAATGGCCCTGCGTAATCCGGGCGAGCACACCAGTGTCGGTTTGCACCTGTATGTGAACGATGTGGACGCGCAATTCAAGCAAGCCGTGGCGGCAGGCGCCACCGTAGTGTCCGAACCGAAGGACCAGTTTTATGGCGACCGGTCGGCGAGCGTGAAGGATCCGTTCGGTCACCTGTGGTTCCTGGCCACGCGCAAGGAGGATTTGACCGAAGCACAGATCCGCGAACGTGCCATGGACATGTTCAAGCAAGGCTGAAATCCATGAGGCGATACAACTTGCTCCTGATAACGGTGGATCAGTTGACATTTAATTGACTGATGTACCGCCATCGGGAGCAAACCTCCTCTTATAAAACAAAATAACTTATTGATTATTAAGAATTAAAATTCTTCCCTTAAACGACCGAATTTTTGTGGCAAGCGGGCTTGCCCTAATGCCATTCAGTTAAGCGTACATCGCCTTCTGTAGGAGCGAGGGGGACGCCTAGTTCTTGCTCGCGAAAAACGTCAACGATAACGCGTGTTTCCTGAATGAACGCGGCGCCTGTAAGTTCTTCGCGAGCAAGCTCGCTCCTACAAAAAAGCCTTAACTGAACGGCATTAGGGCTTGCCACAACAAGCCCGCTCGCCACAGGGGTTCCAGTTTGCTGCGCGACAGCGCTAAGTCGGATATTGAGCGGGACCTCCCACATTTGTTTGGCCGTGGGTCAGTTAAGCCACGGGTTGGCTTGCAGGTGGCCGCGTTCGAATGCCTTGATCGCTTCGCTGCACTGCAAGGTGCTGCCAACTGCATCCAGGCCCAGCAGCAAGGGCGCCTGGGTGATGGCTTGGAACATGTTTCGTGTTCGATGGAGGCGATAAAGCGCCCTGAATGTGAACCTGAAACATTTTCTTTCATATCCCGCTTAGGGATTTCTCATTCTCATCCGTCTTAACTTAGATACAGCCTGTCGCGTCAGCAAAAGCTACGACCGGCCTTTTCCGGGCCTTCAATGCCCCCTCCGATCAAGACCCTCATTCACATGTCGAAGAAGTCACGCTCAAAACTCTGGTTTCTTGTACACAGCTGGCTCGCGTTGCCCATCTGGTTCTTTGTACTGATCGTCTGCGTCACCGGCACCCTGGCGGTGGTCAGCCAGGAGATCGTCTGGCTGGCCAACCCGGATATCCGTGCCAGCCAGCCGTCGGACGACGCCGAACTGCTGAGTTACGACCAGGTGATCGCCGCCATCCAGCGTGACGCGCCCGAGGTGATCGTGCAGTCGATCAGCCGCCCGGATGAGTCGCACTTTGCCCTGAGTGTCAACCTCAGCTACCCCGACGGGCGCTCCGTCGAGGTCTACGTCAACCCGTACACCGGGGTCATCCAGGGGATCAGCCCGGCCTTCAACTTCCAGCAATTTACCCGCGCCCTGCACGGCTGGTGGTTGGTGCCGTTCACCAATGGCTACAGCTGGGGCTGGTACCTGGTGTCGGCGCTCGGTATTCCGCTGCTGGCGTCGCTGGTCACCGGGCTGGTGGTGTACAAGCGGTTCTGGAAGGGCTTCCTGCGCCCGACCCTGCGTATCCGCCACGGTGCGCGGATCTTCTGGGGTGATTTCCATCGCTTGAGCGGTATCTGGTCGATCTGGTTCATTGCGGTGATCTCCATCACCGGTATCTGGTTCTTGATCCGGGCGATCCTGGGGGACAACCAGATTTCGATTTCCACTGAACCGGTGATCCCGGTGATTGCCCGCGAGAATGTGCCGCTGTCTGCACCCGGTGTACCGGCCCCCATGATTCCGGTGGACGAGGCGATCAAGATCGCCACCCAGCGTATTCCCGGCCTGGAGGCGAGTTTCGTCAGCCTGCCTCTCAATGCCTATAGCCACCTGCAGATCGGCGGGCGCGGCTGGTACCCGCTGATGTACCAGACCGCGCAGATCAACCCCTATGACGGGGAAATCGCCGCCGCGCACTTGTTGTCCGACCGCTCGAAGCTGGAGTTCGTCACCGAATCCATGCGCCCGCTGCACACCGGCGACTTTGGCGGGCTGTGGATCAAGCTGATCTGGGCGTTCTTCGGCCTGATCATGAGCATGATGGTGCTGAGCGGCCTGCTGATCTGGACCAAGCGCACCGCCCTGGCCACCCTCAATGCCCTCAAGCGCGAAGCCAAGACCCAACGTGCGCCGGCGTCTATCCCGGCCATGCCAGCCGAAACCTCGGAGGCCAACCCATGAGCAAGCCCGCTGCCGCGACCCCGCCTTCACCGCTGCGGGCCTTTTGGCTGAAATGGCGTTTCCACATCAACGTCCTGCTGTTACTGGTGCCCCTGGGCTTTATGCCCAAGTACTTTGCCGATGCCGCGCTGTTTCGTGGCGACACCGGCCTTGGCGAACGGGTGGTCGGTGACGTGCAGGTCGGGCCATGGAGCCTGAAGCTCGCCGAATTCCGCAACGAAGGCCCGCGCCCGGACCCGGCCGGCCCGATGAAGTCCTTCAATGCCGCCCTGTGCGCGACCTGCGCCGAGCAGGTCAAGGCCACCTACCTGCGTATCGGCAAGCCGCGCAGCCTGCGGGCCGCCGGGGTGATCTTCTTCGGCACGCCCTACCGCATGGGCGCCGCCCTGCCCATCCCTGAGCGCACGCCGGTCGACGCCGAACTGTGGGTCACCATGGAAGGCTGGGACGGCACGATGCACCAGGGTTCCGTTCCTTTGAGCCAGGCCTCGCCTGCAACCATTGCCTGGCTGAACAAGCAAGGAGTTAAACCATGACTTTGATGCGCCTGACCCGCGCCTGTGGCGTTCTGTTGCTGAGCGCCGGCTTCAGCACGGTTGCCCTGGCCCACAACCCGATGTGCGAATGCAAGGAAATCCCCGGTGAGCAGATCCAGTGTACCGGCGGTTTTTCCGACGGCAGTGGCGCCCCCGGCGTGACCCTGGACGTGATCGGCTACGACGAGACCATCCTGCTGCCCGGCAAGCTCGGCCAGGACTCGACCCTGACCTTCAAGAAGCCCTCGGCCGAGTTCTATGTGCTGTTTGATGCGGGCCCCGGCCACGTGGTGGAAATCGACCAAGCGGATATCCAGCCTCAATGAGTACCACACAGGTTGTACGCCCCGCCGGTGCCGGCCATGAAACCCTCTACGTCCTGCTGCTGTGCCTGATCATCCTCGCGGTGGCCGGCACGGTGGTGGCCCTGCACGGTGAAACCCAGGTGGTGGCCGCCGTGTCCAGCCATCAACTGGATGCCCGCCGTGACCTGAGCGCCGCCGAACAAGGCATCTACGCCGACCTGCGGGTAACGCTGGATGAAATCCACGTGCTGCAACAAGAGCAAAGCGCCCTGCCTGGCCCCGAACAACTGGCCGAAGAAGGCTTTGCGCCGTTTGCCCGCGACGCCAGTTCGGTCAGTCGTGGCGACCATCGCTGGCAGTTGCTGGCGAATACGGCCTACCTGGGACTGAGCCAGGCGCCGACCACCAGTGGCTCGTTGCTGATGCGCGTGCACGGCGCCGAGCCGGACATCTGGCTCAACCGCCGCGCAGACCTCGCCGCCCCTTCCGACCTCACTGACCAGGCGCTGATCGCAGCCGGCTGGCAGCAGGTGGTCGCGCAATTCGATGCCGGCGTCACCCGCCAGCACCGTCACTGAACGAGAAGATCGATTGCCCATGTCTATTTCATCTCCCCTGTTACGCCTGTTGCTGGTTGGCCTGTTCAGCCTGATGCTCGCGCCCCTCGCTAACGCCGAGGCCGCCAAACGCCTGCGGATCGGCATCACCCTGCACCCTTACTACAGCTACGTGGCGAATATCGTCGGCGACAAGGCCGAGGTGGTGCCGCTGATTCCGGCCGGTTTCAACCCCCATGCCTACGAGCCGCGCGCCGAAGACATCAAGCGCATCGGCACCCTGGATGTGATCGTGCTCAATGGCGTCGGCCATGACGATTTCGCCGACCGCATGATTGCCACCAGCGAGCGCCCGGCTATCCCGGTGATCGAGGCCAACGCCAACGTGCCGTTGCTGGCCGCCACCGGCAATGCGGCGCGCGGTGCCGGCAAGGTGGTCAACCCGCACACCTTCCTGTCGATCAGTGCCTCGATTGCCCAGGTCTACAACATCGCCCGCGAGCTGGGCAAGCTCGACCCGGACAACGCCAAGACCTACACCCAGAACGCCCGTGCCTACGGCAAACGCCTACGCCAGATGCGCGCCGACGCCCTGGCCAAGCTGACCCGCGCGCCCAACCCGGACCTGCGTGTCGCCACCGTGCACGCGGCCTACGACTACCTGCTGCGCGAGTTCGGCCTGGAAGTCACCGCGGTGGTCGAACCGGCCCACGGGATCGAACCCAGCCCCAGCCAGTTGAAGAAAACCATCGATGAACTGCGGGCGCTGGACGTGAAGGTGATCTTCTCGGAAATGGATTTCCCGTCCACCTATGTCGACACCATCCAACGCGAATCCGGGGTCAAGCTCTACCCGCTTTCGCATATTTCCTACGGGGAATACAGCGCTGAAAAGTACGAAGTGGAAATGACCGGCAACCTCAACACCGTGGTGCGGGCGATCCAGGAGTCGGGGGCATGACGGCGGCGGAACACCTGAAAGTGACCAGCGTCGGGCCAACGATCGACTTCGACCAGGTGACGCTGACCCTCGGCCGCACGGCGATTCTCGATGGCGTGAGTTTCCAGGTGCAGCCGGGCAGCATCCACGCGCTGGTAGGCCCCAACGGCGGCGGTAAAAGCTCGCTGATCAAGACTCTGCTGGGGCAGACGCCGCATCAGGGCCACTTGAGCCTGCAATGGCCAACGGTGCCCGGCACCATCGGTTATGTGCCCCAGGCCCTGGAATTCGACCGGGGCTTGCCGATGACCGTGGATGATTTCATGGCGGCCATGTGCCAGCGGCGCCCGGCGTTCCTTGGGTTGTCGAAGCATTACGCCGGCCCCATCGGCGAGGCGCTGGAACGGGTCGGCATGCAAGACAAGCGCAAGCGCCGCATGGGTGCGCTGTCCGGCGGTGAGCGTCAGCGCGTGCTGCTGGCCCAGGGGCTGATTCCGGCCCCGCACTTGCTGGTGCTGGACGAACCGATGTCGGCCCTCGATGAAGCCGGTATCCAAGTGTTCGAACGGCTGCTGAGCGACTGGCGCCTGGCCGGGATCACCGTGCTGTGGATCGAGCACGACCTGGAGGCCGTGGGTCGCCTGGCCGACCGCGTCACCGGGTTGAACCGCCGTGTGCTGTTCGACGCCACGCCAAAGGAGGCTCTGACCCCGGATCGCCTGCTGACCCTGTTCTCTACCCACCCTCGGAGCCCGGCGCAATGAGTTATGAAGCGTTTCGCTTGATGGTCCAGGGCTGGGCCTCTTCCGGTTACCTGCCGGAAGCCCTGGCCTATGGTTTTGTGGTCAACGCGTTGCTCGCTGGCCTGCTGATCGGCCCGGTGCTGGGCGGCCTGGGCACGCTGGTGGTGGTCAAGCGCTTTGCGTTTTTCTCCGAAGCGGTCGGCCATGCGGCGCTGACCGGCGTTGCGGTGGGCATCCTGCTCGGAGAACCCTATACCGGACCGTACGGCAGCCTGTTTGGCTACTGCCTGTTGTTCGGCATCCTGCTCAACTACCTGCGCAACCGCACCGGCCTGGCGCCGGATACGTTGATCGGGGTGTTCCTGTCGGTGTCCCTGGCGTTGGGCGCGAGCCTGCTGCTGATCCTGGCAGGCAAGATCAACGTGCATATCCTGGAGAACGTGCTGTTTGGCTCGGTACTGACGGTCAACGGCAATGACCTGCTGGTACTGGCAGTCGTAGGTTCGCTGGTAATGGCCCTGGCGCTGCCGCTGTACAACCGCATCATGCTCGCCAGCTTCAACCCGCAATTGGCCGCGGTACGCGGTGTGGCGGTGAAGACCCTGGACTACCTGTTCGTGATCCTGGTGACCCTGATCACCGTGGCGGCAGTCAAGGTCATCGGCGCGATCCTGGTCGGTGCGCTGCTGGTGATCCCGGCCGCGGCGGCCCGCCTGTTGAGCCAATCGCTCAAGGGATTCTTCTGGATCTCAGTGGTGATCGCCACCCTCAGCACCCTCTGCGGGATCCTGCTGCCCATCATCTTCGACCTGCCGATCCCCTCCGGCGCCGCGATCATCCTCGTGGCCGGTATCGCCTTCGCCTGTGCCGCCATTGCGCGCGGCACCGTGCCCAGTCTCAAAGGGAACCTTGGATAATGCGCGCGTTCTTCACCCCCCTGGCCCTGGCCATCGCCTGCTTGATCACCCCGCCGCTGATAGCCGCCGACGTCGCCAGGCCGGCCATGCACGCGGCCAAACCCATCAAGGTCCTGGCCTCGCTGCCCATCACCTATGGCTTGGCAGCGGTGCTGCTCAAGGGCACCGACGTGCAGTTGGAACGTGCCGCCCCGGCCAACCTGCCAGGCTCGCGCCAGGTGTCCTACTTCACCGGCCGTGGCGCACCGGCGCTCAATACGCTGGCCCAGGACGCCGACGCCGCCATCGGCCTGCGCTCGCTGTGGGCCGATGATCCGCTCTACCCCGTGGCGCGGCGCAGCAATATCCGTATTGTCGAAGTGGACGCCGCACGCCCGGTGGACGGCGGCTTGCCGGGGATCGCCGTGCAACCGGGCGTCACCGACGGCTTGAACAGCCAACCCTGGCAATCGAGCAATAACATGGGGCGCATGGCCGACGTAATGGCCGCCGACCTCAGCCGCCTGGCCCCCGCCGCCAAGCCAAAGATCGACGCCAACCTCGCCGCCCTCAAGCAACGCCTGCTCAAGCTCACTGCCGACAGCGAAGCGCGACTGGCCCAGGCGGACAACCTGAGCGTGGTGAGCTTGAGCGATCACTTTGGGTATCTGATCAGCAGTTTGAATCTGGAACTGCTCAGCACCGATGCCCGGCCCGATGCGGATTGGACGCCTGAGGCATTACAAAAACTCAGTGCCGAGCTGAAGGAAAACGACGTGGCCGTGGTGCTGCATCATCGTCAGCCGAGTGACGCCGTGAACGCCGCCGTCACGGCAGGCGGCTCGAAGTTGCTGGTGTTGAACGTCGACGGCGCGGACCCGGTATCGGAGTTGGAAACCAATGTGGATCAAGTGATCAAGGCACTCACAAAGCACTCACTGTAGGAGCGAGATTGCTCGCGAAAGACGTCAACGCTAACGCGGACAGCCTGATCCACCTCGGCGCCCTCAGGTTTTTCGCGAGCGAGCTCGCTCCTACAGGAAGCTCCCGATCACACCACATCCACGCCGACATGAATCGCATCATGCCGCCAGAACTCCAGGTCGCAGTCGATCAAACGCTGGTGCTGGTCATAGTTGACCCGGGCAATCCGCAGGCCCGGGCTGCCCACCGACACGCGCAACGCCGCGGCGGCTTCCACCGGCAATGAGGTTGGCACAATCTCGAAACGCACCCGCCCGTAGTGCAGGTCGTACTTGCGCGCATACAGCTCGGTCATCGACTGATTCAGGTCGCACTCCAGAATCCCCGGGAAATAGTGCGGGTTCAGGTAGTGCTCCACATACAACACCAGCCGCCCATCGATCCGTCGGCTCCGGCAAATCTGGATCACGCTGGACAAGGCCGGCAGCTGCAACCACGCACACACTGCCGCAGACGCCGGTTGCAGCCGCGCGCTGATGACCTCGGTCGACGCCACGCGTCCCTGGTCATTGACCATGGCGTGAAAGTGGCTGCGCTGCATCAGGTTGTAGGCCAGCCGGGGTGGCGAGACAAACCAGCCACGACGCTCCTCGCGATAGATCTGCCCCTGGGCCTCCAGTTGTAACAAGGCTTCCCGCACGGTAATTCGAGTGGTACCAAACAACTCGCTGAGTTTGCGCTCGGCGGGCAGTTTGCTTGCAGGCGGCAACAAACCGTGGTCGATCTGCTCTTGCAGCGCCAGGCCGATGGATGTCACCGCCTTGATTGCCTCATCACGCATCAACGTTACCTATCTGGACTAGACCAGCACCGTTCAGGTGCATAAACCGCGCGTTATTTGGGCTTCTGTTGTTACGTGCCAGCCTAGGCATTACAGATGACCGACAGATGACAGTCCGCATCGTGCCCCCTGCCCCACCCTGCAATACATCGGCCAAGTCCAGAGTCTGCGGGCACTTGAGCATGGTCTACGCTAAGTCTGCACTGTGCGACATCAGCGCTTTAAAAACGACATCGACATGAAACTGTCATCCATCGAGCCTAGATTGGCTCAGGTATTGCTGACCTAGACCAACACCACCGCTAACGTTCGTATAAAACGCCGCGTTGAAAACGCCCAAAGGAGCTTCGGATGAAACAGCTTTTCCTGGCATCACTGTTAGGCTCGACCATTGCCATGTGCACCGCCGCCATGGCCGCTGATACCGATTTAAAAACCCTTGAAGCCGCCGCGAAAGCGGAAGGCGCCGTCAACAGCGTCGGCATGCCCGATGACTGGGCCAACTGGAAAGGCACCTGGGAAGACCTGGCCAAGACCTACGGCCTCAAGCACATCGACACGGATATGAGCTCGGCCCAGGAAATCGCCAAGTTCAAGGCCGAAAAAGACAACGCCAGCGCCGATATCGGCGACGTGGGCGCGGCCTTCGGCCCGATCGCGGTGAAACAGGAAGTCACCCAGCCGTACAAACCGTCCACCTGGGCCCAGGTTCCGGATTGGGCGAAAGACAAAGACGGTCACTGGGCCCTGGCCTACACCGGCACCATCGCCTTTATCGTGAACAAGAAGTTGCTGCACGGGTCTGAAATCCCCACCAGCTGGGCCGACCTGCAGACCGGCAAATACAAGGTCTCCATCGGTGACGTAAGCACCGCGGCACAAGCCGCCAACGGCGTGCTGGCCGCCGCCATCGCCAATAAAGGCGACGAGAAGAACATCGCCCCTGGCCTGCAATTCTTCACCAAGATCGCCCAGCAAGGCCGCCTGTCACTGTCCAACCCGACCATCGCCACCATGGAAAAAGGCGAAGTCGAAGTGGGTGTGGTCTGGGACTTCAACGGCCTGAGCTACAAGGCCAAGATGGCCAACCCGGCTGACTACGTGGTGCTGATCCCATCGGACGGCTCAGTGAAATCCGGCTACACCACCATCATCAACAAATACGCCAAGCACCCGAACGCCGCCAAGCTGACCCGCGAATACATCTTCAGCGATGCCGGCCAACTCAACCTGGCGCGTGGCAACGCACGTCCGATCCGTGCCGAAACCGACCTGAAACTGCCGGCCGACATCGCCAAGAACCTGATCCCGGGCGAGCAGTACACCAAGGCCAACCCGCAGCCGATCAAGGATGCCGATGCCTGGGAAGCGACTTCCAAGAAATTGCCGCAGTTGTGGAATGAGCAGGTCATCGTAGAAATGAAGTAAGGGTTTATCCCACATTGGAGCTCCAGTGGAGATCCAATGTGGGAGGGGGCTTGCCCCCGATGACGGTGGATCAGCTAACCAATCCGTTGAATGACACACCGCTATCGGGGGCAAGCCCCCTCCCACACTTTTGACCTCGTTCCTCCAGGGAAATTGAGTCAAGTCTATTGCCGCGGAGCGTTCTCCCCCATGAAGCACACTGTCATCCTTGTCGTGCTCGACGGCCTCAACTTTGAGGTTGCGAGGCACGCCATGGGGCACTTGCAGGCCTATGTCGGCGCAGGACGCGCAGCCCTCTACAAGCTGGAATGTGAACTGCCTGCCCTGTCCCGTCCGCTGTATGAATGCATCCTCACCGGCGTGCCACCGATCCAGAGCGGCATCGTGCACAACAACGTTTCACGCCTGTCCAACCAGCGCAGCATCTTTCACTACGCCACCGACGCCGGTCTCACCACGGCGGCAGCGGCCTATCACTGGGTCAGCGAGTTGTATAACCGCACGCCCTTTATCGCCGCCCGTGACCGTCATACCGACGACAAGGCGCTGGCGATCCAGCACGGGCATTTCTACTGGAATGACCATTACCCGGATTCACACCTGTTTGCCGACGCCGAGAGCCTGCGGCTCAAGCACGCGCCGAACCTACTGGTGGTGCACCCGATGAACATCGACGACGCCGGCCACAAGCACGGCCTCGACACACCGCAGTACCGCAACAGCGCACGCGCGGCCGACATCATCCTGGCCGACTACCTGCAAGCCTGGCTCGATGCCGGTTACCAGGTGCTGGTGACCGCCGACCACGGCATGAACAACGACCGTTCCCACAATGGCCTGCTGCCGGAAGAACGCGAAGTGCCGCTGTTCGTCATCGGCGACGCCTTCAGCCTGGACGCCGGCGCCGCACCGAAACAGACCGAGCTGTGCGGCACCGTCTGCGAACTGCTGGGCGTCCCCCACGACAAACCGGTATGCCGGGAGCTGCTTAAATGAACGCTATGACCCGCGGCAAATGGCTGGCGTTGCTATGCCTGGTGCCATTCGCACTGTTTTTCATCGTGTTCGAGATTGCCCCACTGGTGTGGGTGCTGATCAACAGCCTGCAAACGGAAGAGTCCGGCTGGGGCGTGGACAACTTCACGCGCATCTTCAGTTCGAAGTTCTACCGGCAAGCGATCCAGTTCAGCCTGGAGATCAGCTTCTACTCCAGCATCTTCGGGATCATCATCGCCACCCTGGGCAGTTACTCCCTGCGCCGCGTCGATTCGCCGCTGCGTAACTTCGTCACCGCCTTCGCCAACATGACCAGCAACTTCGCCGGCGTGCCCTTGGCGTTTGCCTTCATCATCCTGCTGGGGTTCAACGGCAGCATCACCTTGATGCTCAAGCAGGCCGGGCTTATCCAGGACTTCAACCTGTACTCCAAGACCGGGTTGATCATCCTCTACACCTACTTCCAGATCCCCCTCGGCGTACTGCTGCTCTACCCGGCGTTTGATGCGCTGCGCGAAGACTGGCGCGAATCGGCGGCGTTGCTGGGCGCAAATGGCTGGCAGTTCTGGCGGCATATCGGCTTGCCGGTATTGGCGCCGGCGCTGCTCGGCACTTTCGTGATCCTGCTGGCCAACGCCCTGGGTGCCTATGCCACCGTCTATGCCTTGACCACCGGTAACTTCAACGTGCTGCCGATCCGCATCGCGGGCCTGGTGTCCGGCGACGTGTCACTCGACCCGAACCTGGCCAGTGCCCTGGCCGTCGTGCTGGTGGCACTGATGACCGTGGTCACGGTAGTCCATCAACTGCTGCTCAAGAGGAGCTACCATGTCTCGCGCTGAAGCCGGCCCTGCCGCCCTCTACCATCGCGTAGTGGTGTACCTGTTGTTCGCGATCCTGGTGTTGCCGCTGATCGGCACCTTCGTCTATTCCATCGCCAGCAGTTGGTCGGCCACCATCCTGCCCGCCGGCTTCACGGTGAAATGGTATGTGCAGCTGTGGAGTGACCCGCGCTTCCTGATGGCCTTCGGGCAATCCTTGCTGGTATGCGTGGGTGCGCTGATCCTGTCGGTGGTGTTGATTTTGCCGTTGCTGTTTGTGGTGCACTACCACTTCCCCCGGCTCGATGCGCTGATGAATATCCTGATCCTGCTGCCCTTCGCGGTGCCGCCGGTGGTGTCGTCGGTGGGCCTGCTGCAACTGTATGGTTCCGGCCCATTCGCGATGGTGGGCACGCCGTGGATTCTGATCGGCTGCTACTTCACCGTGGCCTTGCCGTTCATGTACCGCGCGATCACCAACAACCTGCAAGCCATCAACCTGCGCGACCTGATGGACGCCTCGCAACTGCTCGGCGCCAGCACCTGGCAGGCGGCGATCCTGGTGGTGCTGCCGAACCTGCGCAAAGGCTTGATGGTCGCCCTGCTGCTGTCGTTCTCGTTCCTGTTCGGTGAGTTCGTGTTCGCCAATATCCTCGTGGGGACACGCTACGAGACCCTGCAGGTGTACCTCAACAACATGCGCAACAGCAGCGGCCACTTCACCAGTGCTGTCGTGATTTCCTATTTCTTCTTTGTGCTGGTGCTGACCTGGGCCGCCAATATCTTGAACAAGGACAAAAGCCAATGAGCTTCGTGAGCGTCCAACACCTGCAAAAAGGCTACGCCGGCACTCCGGTGTTCAGCGACATCAACTGCGAGATCGCCAAGGGCGAGTTCGTCACCCTGCTTGGCCCGTCCGGCTGCGGCAAATCCACCCTGCTGCGTTGCATCGCCGGCCTGACCTCGGTGGACAGCGGCCAGATTCTCCTCGACGGCCAGGACATCGTACCGCTGAGCCCGCAGAAGCGGCAGATCGGCATGGTGTTCCAGAGCTATGCGCTGTTCCCCAACATGACCGTGGAACAGAACGTCGCCTTCGGCCTGCGCATGCAGAAAGTCAATGCCGACGACAGCCACAAGCGCGTGCAGGAAGTACTGCAACTGGTGGAACTCAAGGACCTGGCCGGACGTTATCCGCACCAGATGTCCGGCGGCCAGTGCCAGCGCGTAGCCCTGGCCCGCTCGCTGGTCACGCGCCCGCGCCTGCTGCTGCTCGATGAGCCGCTGTCGGCACTGGATGCACGCATTCGCAAGCACCTGCGCGAACAGATCCGTCAGATCCAGCGCGAACTGGGGCTGACCACGATTTTCGTGACCCATGACCAGGAGGAAGCGCTGACCATGTCCGACCGCATCTTCCTGATGAACCAGGGCAAGATCGTGCAAAGCGGCGACGCCGAAACCCTCTACACCGCACCCGTGGACGTATTTGCCGCCGGGTTTATCGGCAACTACAACCTGCTCGATGCCGACAAGGCCAGCCAACTGCTGCAACGCCCGATCAGTGGGCGTATCGCGATTCGCCCCGAAGCCATCGAACTGAGCCGCAGCGGCGAACTCGACGCCTTGGTGCGCAGCCACAGCCTGCTGGGTAACGTGATCCGTTACCGCATCGAAGCCCGTGGCGTGGAACTGGTGGTGGACGTGCTCAACCGCTCGGCGGACGACCTGCACCCGGACGGCCAGCGCCTGGCACTTTCCATCGACCCCAGTGCGCTGTGTGAAGTAGCCTGAGCAACAACGATTGACTGAGAGAGCATGACGGATGGCATTGGTAATTTTTGATTTGGACGACACGCTGATCCACGGTGACTGCGCCACCCTGTGGAGCGAGCAGATGGGCCGCCTCGGCTGGGTCGACCCGGAGTCGTTCATGCGCAAGAACAACGAACTGATGGACGCCTACAGCCGGGGCGAGCTGGCCATGGAAGACTTCATGGACTTCAGCCTGGAGCCGATGATTGGCCGCACGCCGGAGGAAATCGAGCATCTGGTCGAACCGTGGGTCGAAGATGTGATCGAGCCGCTGATCTATAGCGACGCCACCAAAACCATCGCCCGCCACCGGGCGAACGGCGACCGAGTCCTGGTGATCTCCGCATCGGGCACCCACCTGGTCACGCCCATTGCGGCGCGTATCGGTATCGATGAGGTGCTCGGGATCGATCTGGACGTCGGCCATGGCGCGTACAGCGGCCGTACCGTCGGTGTGCTGACCTACCGCGAAGGCAAGATCACGCGTTTGCTGGATTGGTTGGAACGGGAAGGAGAAACCCTGGAAGGGGCGTACTTTTATTCGGATTCGCGCAATGATCTGCCGTTACTGCTGAAAGTCGATCACCCACAGGTGGTGAACCCGGATCCGGTGCTGCGCGAGCACGCCGAGAAGGCCGGCTGGCCGATCCACCACTGGGTCTGATTCGACCGAAATCCAAATGTGGGAGGGGCGGTGCGACGATTCGACTTGCTCCCGATGGCAGTGTGCCAGATGAAGAATTCTTCACTGACCCACCGCCATCGGGAGCGAGCCTCCACCCACCTTGACCCTATTTCAATCCCGGATCAGGTCAGGCTTTCGTCAATCACCAACACCAACTTCCCGGCAATCTGGTTGGTCGCCAACTCGGCAAACGCCGCCTCGGCATCCTTGATCGGAAACGTCTTGGCCAACTGTGGGCTCAAGCGCCCTTCGGCGAACAGCGGCCACACCTGCTGGCTCAGATCACTGAACAGGTCAGCCTTGAACTGATCATCACGGCTGCGCAGGGTCGAGCCCAACAACTGAATACGCTTGCCCAGCACCTGTGCCAGGTCCAGCTGCGCCTCGCGGCCCCCCATCAGGCCGATCAACACCCAGCGCCCGTCCAGGGCCAGCAGCTTGAGGTCCAACGCCGCGTAGCTGCCGCCGACCGGGTCGAGGATCACATCGAACGGCCCGAAATCGCGCAACCCTTCGATACCATCGGTGCGCACCACACCGCCCTGGGCCCCGAGGTCTTCGCAGTAGGCCAGGCGCTGCGCCGAACCGACGCTGACCCAGCACGGGCTGCCAAACGCCTTGCACAGCTGGATCGCCGCCGAACCCACGCCGCTGGCGCCCGCGTGCAGCAACACTTTTTCACCGGGCTTGAGCCCTGCCAGCTGGAACAGATTGAGCCACGCCGTGCTGTACACCTCAGGCAACGCCGCCGCTTCGGCCAGCGACAGGCCTTCGGGCACGGGCAGTACATGGCGAGCATCCACCACCACTTCTTCCGCCATGCCGCCACCGGCCAGCAGCGCGCAGACCCGGTCGCCCACTTGCCAGGACGAGCCGGCCCCGACTTCGCTGATCACCCCGGAACACTCCAGGCCCAGCACATGGCTGACGCCCGGCGGCGGCGGATAGAGCCCCGCCCGCTGCAATAAATCGGCGCGATTGAGCCCCGCAGCCGCCACGCGAATGCGAACTTGGCCTACATCGCACGTAGGACTTGGCGCCTCAACCCACTCCACATGACCTTCAACGCCTTGCAATGCTTTCACAGTGCCTCCATAGTGAGTCTGGACTGAGCCCGTAGCTGTAGCGTCGGGCTTTTTGCATTATGCGACCGGCCCATATGGAACCGGCGACTTCAAAGACGGCCTAATATGCGTTATCAATTGCCCCCGCGTCGAATCAGCATGAAGCATTTGTTCCCCAGCACCGCCCTCGCTCTTTTCATTGGTCTCGGCCTCTCGTCGATGTCGACCAATACGTTCGCAGCCAATAGCTGGGACAATCTTCAGCCTGATCGCGATGAGGTGATTGCCAGCCTTAACGTCGTCGAGTTGCTCAAGCGCCATCACTACAGCAAGCCGCCGCTGGACGACGCGCGCTCGGTGATCATCTATGACAGCTACCTCAAGCTGCTGGATCCGTCGCGCAGCTACTTCCTGGCCAGCGATATCGCTGAGTTCGACAAGTGGAAGACCCAGTTCGACGACTTCCTCAAGAGCGGTGACCTGCAACCCGGCTTCACCATCTACAAGCGCTACCTGGACCGCGTCAAAGCGCGTCTGGACTTCGCCTTGGCGGAGCTGAACAAAGGCGTCGACAAGCTCGACTTCACCGAGAAGGAATCCCTTCTGGTGGATCGCAAGGACGCCCCTTGGCTGACCAGTACCGCCGCGCTCGACGACCTGTGGCGCAAACGCGTCAAGGACGAAGTGCTGCGCCTGAAGATCGCCGGCAAAGACCCCAAGGCCATCCAGGAACTGTTGACCAAGCGCTACAAGAACCAGTTGGCGCGCCTGGACCAGACCCGTGCCGAAGATATCTTCCAGGCCTACATCAATACCTTTGCGATGTCCTACGACCCGCACACCAACTATCTGTCGCCAGATAACGCGGAAAACTTCGATATCAATATGAGTCTGTCGCTGGAAGGCATCGGTGCCGTCCTGCAAAGCGACAATGACCAGGTCAAGATCGTGCGCCTGGTGCCGGCGGGTCCGGCAGACAAGACCAAGCAAGTGGCTCCGGCCGACAAGATCATCGGCGTGGCCCAGGCCGACAAAGAGATGGTCGATGTGGTCGGCTGGCGCCTGGACGAAGTGGTCAAGCTGATCCGTGGGCCGAAAGGCAGCGTGGTGCGCCTGGAAGTGATTCCGCACACCAATGCGCCGAACGACCAGACCAGCAAGATCGTGTCCATCACCCGCGAAGCGGTGAAGCTCGAAGACCAGGCCGTGCAGAAGAAAGTCCTCAACCTCAAGCAGGATGGCAAGGACTACAAGCTGGGCGTGATTGAAATCCCGGCCTTCTACCTGGACTTCAAGGCCTTCCGTGCCGGCGACCCGGACTACAAGTCCACCACCCGCGACGTGAAGAAAATCCTTACCGAGCTGCAGAAGGAAAAAGTCGACGGCGTGGTCATCGACCTGCGCAACAACGGCGGCGGTTCCCTGCAGGAAGCCACCGAGCTGACCAGCCTGTTTATCGACAAGGGCCCGACCGTGTTGGTACGCAATGCTGACGGCCGTGTCGACGTGCTCGAAGACGAAAACCCCGGCGCCTTCTACAAAGGCCCGATGGCGTTGCTGGTCAACCGCCTCTCGGCCTCGGCTTCGGAGATTTTCGCTGGCGCCATGCAGGACTATCACCGCGCGTTGATCATCGGCGGCCAGACCTTCGGTAAAGGCACCGTGCAGACCATCCAGCCGCTCAACCATGGCGAGCTGAAACTGACCCTGGCCAAGTTCTACCGGGTTTCCGGGCAGAGCACCCAGCATCAGGGCGTACTGCCGGACATCGACTTCCCATCGATCATCGATACCAAGGAAATCGGCGAGAGCGCACTGCCTGAGGCCATGCCGTGGGACACCATCCGTCCCGCGATCAAGCCCGCGTCAGACCCGTTCAAACCGTTCCTGGCGCAGTTGAAGGCCGACCATGACATCCGCTCCGCCAAGGATGCCGAGTTCGTGTTTATCCGCGACAAACTGGCTTTGGCCAAGAAGTTGATGGAAGAGAAAACCGTCAGCCTCAACGAAGTGGATCGCCGCAAGCAGCACAGCGACATCGAGAATCAGCAACTGGTGCTGGAAAACGTCCGCCGCAAGGCCAAGGGCGAAGAGCCACTCAAGGAGCTGAAGAAAGAAGATGAAGATGCGCTGCCGACCGAGGCGGATAAAACCAAGCCGGAAGACGACGCCTACCTGGCCGAGACAGGCCGGATCCTGCTGGACTACCTGAAAGTCAGCAAGCAGGTGGCCAAGCAGTAAATGATGGCGATTTAATGTGATCGCTCAGCAGAGTGTCATCATATAGACATCATTCTGTCGTGAAATGAAGGACCGTAGGCTTATTGCCTGCGGTCCTTTTTTTTCGATCGAGATCGCCATGACCATGACCGAACAGCTGAATGCATTGGGCTCTATCCTGGCTCAAGGCAGTTTGCACAGCCTGTTCCAACCGATCATCTGCCTGTCAGAACGGCGCATCCTCGGCTACGAAGCCCTCAGTCGTGGCCCGTCCAACAGCCCGCTGCACTCCCCTGTCGCCTTGTTCGCCGTGGCCAGCCACGCAGGGCGCCTCAGTGAACTGGAAATGGCTTGCCGCGAGAGCGCCTGCCGCCGCTTCAGCGACCAGAAGCTGCCGGGCAAGCTGTTTCTCAATATCTCGCCGGAATCCCTGATGGAAACGGCGCACCAACCAGGGCGCACCCTGCAACTGCTGCGCGACTTCGGCATTCCACCGAGCCAGGTGGTGATCGAACTCACCGAGCAGACACCCACCGACGATTTCGACGTGCTGCAAACCGCCCTGCATCATTACCGTGACATGGGCTTCGCCATCGCCCTTGATGACCTGGGCGCCGGGTATTCCAGCCTGCGGCTGTGGTCGGAGTTACGCCCGGATTACGTGAAAATCGACCGGCACTTCATCGATGGTATTCATCAGGACGCGCTCAAACGTGAGTTTGTCGGCTCCATCCTGCAAATCGCCCGGGCCTCTCGCGCCCAGGTGATCGCCGAGGGCATCGAACTGCCCGAGGAACTGGCGGTGCTGACCGAGATGGGGGTCGACCTGGTCCAGGGGTACCTGCTTTGCCGCCCGCAGGAACACCCGCCGCAGGAAGCACGCCTGATGCTGCCCAAGCCCGACAACGCCAATATTGCCCTCAGCGAGGAAGCCAGCGACCTCAGCGCGCTGCTCAACGAACAACCGGCGGTGGATCAGGACACCGCCACCGCCCAAGTGCTGGAATCTTTCCGGCGCCAGGCCAACCTCAATTCGCTGGCGGTGCTGGATGGGCGTGGCCATCCGGTCGGTATCGTGCATCGGCATTCGTTGTCCGATGCGCTGCTCAAACCGTTTGCCACCGACCTCTTCGCGCGCAAGCCGATCAGCCGCCTGATGAGCACTGATTTTCTGGCGGTGGAACTGAGCCAATCCTTGCAGCAAGTCAGCCGGCTGCTCACCAGCCGCGCCCGGCAACGCATCGAAGAGGATTTCATCATCACGCTCAACGGCGACTACCTGGGCCTGGGCCGGGTAATCGACGTGCTCAAGCTGATCACCGAACTGAAAATCCAGCAGGCGCGCTACGCCAACCCGTTGACCCTGTTGCCGGGCAATGTGCCGATCCAGCAGTGCCTGACGCGGCTGTTGCAACAGCAACGGGAGTCGGTGATTTGCTATGTGGATATCGACAGCTTCAAGCCGTTCAACGATATCTACGGCTACGGGCGTGGGGATGAGGTGTTGTTGTGCCTGGCACAATGCCTGAACGACCGGGTCGACCCCAGCCGCGACTTCGTCGGGCATATCGGTGGCGATGACTTTTTGCTGGTGCTGGGGCCGCAGGATTGGCGCAAGCGGCTCAACCAACTGCTGGACGACTTTCACACCCAGTGCCGACGTTTCTACCGCGCCGAGCATCTGGATGCAGGCTGCTTCGTGGCCCTGAACCGCCAGGGTATACGCCAGGAGTTTGCGTTGCTGTCGCTGTCCATCGGCGTGGTGCATTTATATCCACAGGCCTGTGGACAACTCGATGCCAGCCAGTTGGCCGAACTGGCATCCCAGGCCAAACACCACGCCAAGGATGTGGCCGGCTACAGCATCCACGTGATCGACAGCCTGGATTTGCTGCCGCAGGCGCTTTAGGCCTCGGCGGACTCCGGGTACTCGTATTCGAATACGCGCACCACTTCCGAGGCGTGCCAGGAGGCGGCGGCCACCCCATCGGATGGCCCGCTGAAACGCCCCAAGCGCTCCACACACTCAAAGAAACCGGTGCGCGGCAGGCGGCTGGCGCCCTGGCTGATCACCAGGGAGCTGCGTAACGGCTGCTCGGCCTTGGCGTCCAGCGCAGCCAGGTGTTCCAGCGCGGCGGCCAGGGTTTGCATGGCCGGCGTGGGAAATTGCAGGCGCTCCAGCAGTGCGCGGTAGGTCAGCAGATGGCGCTGGCGGCGCGCCTGGTCCAGTTCATTCAATAACCCATCCCAGTGTTGACGGCTGATACGTAAGCTCAAGACTCGTCCCTCCAACCTGCAACGCCCAGTTCCCAGGCCAGGCTGCGGCGGATCGCGGCATCCGGCTGGCGTTCACCACTTTCGATCAATCCAAGATACGAGGGGCTGATACCCACGGTACGCGCCAGGGTCTCGATGGCCAGGCCCTTGGCTTCGCGCAAGCCGCGCAGGTCAGCGAGCGGGCGCAGGTCCTGGGCGACAGCGGCTTGGGCAGTAGAAGGCGAAGGTGACGTAGGCTGTTGCTGACCGGCAGCTTTTAGCAGCGCCTGGTACTGATCCCATGGCAACACCGCATATTCGGGTTCGCCATTCCGTGAAATTATCTGAATATCCATGACCGCCCCGTAGGATAACAACACTTACTAAGTAAGCACTTTCCTTAAGCACCTTCTTAAGAGTGTAATCCTAACAGCCACAAAGGTCGCAGGGGGATAGCACTGTCGTCAGTTTTTTTGCGGGTTTTCATTGGCCAGCAAGGCCGGTGTCGCAGGCAGCCGCTCGACCACGGCGAGCTTTTCCGGGCGCTGCGCCTCACGCCAGGCACGAAAGGCGCTGAGTTCGCCTTCCAGGGTCTTCATGACCCATGCCAGCACCGCAATGTCGTCGAGCATGCCGAACATGGGGATAAAGTCCGGGATCGCATCAACCGGGCTGAGGAAGTACATCAGCCCCGCCACCACCGAAACCAGCGCCTTGGGACTGATCGCACGGTACTCGCCGCGCCAGTAGGCCAGGCACAGGGACTGGAGCAGCTTGAGGTCATCCTTGAGTTTGCCCAAGCGGTTCCCCTGGCTTGAGCCCTTGGCGGCAACGGCGAACAGCAGGGTCGGCAACCGTCCACGGCCGAGCAGGCGAGCGGCCATGGGCAGGAAGCGGGTGAAATTGAAGGGTGGTTTCATTCGTCACTCCAGTTCCAGGCAACAGAAAAGGTTATCCACACAAATTGTGGATAACCTTGTGAACAGAGCCCGTTTTCCTGGCTGAAAGCCACGGTTTACAAGGCTTGCAGTCAGATCGGGCGTTTTTTGCGCACATGAAAAAAACCCAAGAATTCATTGACTTGGCGCTTGCGTGCGGATAGTCGTACTCGAACCTTATATCAGACTGTTTCACGTTGCGGACGTTCGTTTGGATTGGCGGAGCCGTGAATGGGGGAACCGCAGAAACGACAACGCCCCGTCGAGACGGGGCGTTGGGTGTTCAGGCGCCGATTACTTCTTGGCGGCTGGTGCGTCAGGGGCTTCAGCCTTGGCCGGGTCCTTGATGCCCAGCAGCTCCAGGTCGAATACCAGCACGGAGTTGGCTGGAATCGCAGGGCTCGGGCTCTGGGCGCCGTAAGCCAGGTCGGACGGGATGTACAACTCGACCTTCTCGCCAACGTGCATCAGTTGCAGGCCTTCGACCCAACCTGGGATCACACCGCTGACCGGCAGGTCAATCGGGCTACCGCGATCCACGGAGCTGTCAAAGGTAGTGCCGTTGGTGAGTTTGCCGGTGTAGTGAACGGTCACCACGTCGGTAGGCTTAGGCTGAGGGCCATCGGCCTTCTTCACGATCTTGTACTGCAGACCGGAAGCGGTAGTGACGACGCCGTCTTTCTTGGCATTGTCTTCGAGGAATTTCTTGCCGGCGGCTGCCGACTCTTCGCTCATCTTGGCCATGCGTTCTTCAGCACGCTTCTGCAGTGCGGCAAACGCTTCAACCAGTTCGTCGTCTTTCAGCTTCTGTTCTTTCTTGCCAACGGCATCTTCGATGCCTTGGGCTACCGCTTTGGAGTCCAGGTCATCCATGCCTTCTTGGGCAAGGCTCTTGCCCATGTTCAGGCCGATGCCGTAGGAAGCTTTCTGCGCCGGGGTTTTCAGCTCTACGCTGGTCTGCGAATCACAACCCGCAAGTACCAGGCTAACCAGGGCCACCGCCGCCGCCAACCGATGCTGTTTCATGCTATTTCCTTGTTCATGCGCCAAAAGGGCATTTGAATAAAGTCGCGAGCTTATCAGGCGGCCACGACCAATGGCTACCGGCATGTGAGCAGGAAACTTCTGATAAGTTCACGTGTTTAAAAGCATTTTCATTCATGATGGGCCCCCGCGATGGATCGTGGGTCCGCCTACTACCAGCCTCATGGCCACTTGCCGCACTTGTGGCGTAGTGGCATAACAACGCAACCCCTCGACAAGGCCGAGACAAGGATAGCCATCTTGCGCATTTTTTCCCGTGTTTTACTGCTGATATTCGCCATTTTTGCCCTATTGCTGGCCGTGGTGATCTATTACACCGTCAACCCCAAGTTACCGGACTACGTCCCCGTGAAGCAGGTGCACTACCAGGATCAATGGAGTGCCGCCGACCGCCAGACCTATTACTTCACGCCCCAGGGCACCCAGGTCAAGGGCCTGCATTACGACTGGTTCACTGCCCTGGAGTTGCCGTTTTCCGATCAGCGCTTTGCCACGCCCGAGTACCTGGCGCGCTTCGGTTTCCTGGTGGATCCCAAGCAAGTGCCCACCGCGCAGAACCCCGGCAACCTGCCCGTGGGTTTCGCCCGACACAAGAACGCCGACGACCCCAGCGAATACCTGGATATCACCTGTGCCGCCTGCCACACCGGCGAGCTTCACTTCAACGGCCAGGCCCTGCGTATCGACGGGGGTTCCGCGCAGCACGTGCTGCCCTCCAGCGTGCCCACCTTGCGCGGCGGCAGTTTCGGCCAGGCCCTGGTGGCCAGCCTTGCGGCAACGTATTACAACCCGTGGAAATTCGAGCGTTTCGCCCGCCGCGTGCTGGGTCACGATTACGACGATCACAATAAGGAGCAACTGCGCCAGGACTTCAAACAGTCGCTGAACCGGTTCCTCAAAGTCGCCTGGAATGACACCCATCGCGGCCTCTACCCCACCGAAGAAGGCCCGGGACGCACCGACGCCTTTGGCCGCATCGCCAACGCCAGCTTCGGCGATGCCATTTCTCCGGATAATTACCGCGTCGCCAACGCACCTGTGGACTACCCGCAACTGTGGGATATCTGGACCTTCGACTGGGTGCAATGGAACGGTTCAGCCCAGCAACCCATGGCCCGCAATATCGGCGAAGCCCTCGGCGTGGGCGCGACCCTGACGTTCTTCGACGGCGCCGGCCAGCCGCTCCAGGGCGATGCGCGCTACCCGTCCAGCGTGCGCGTGCGCGACCTGAACCTGATCGAAGAAACCCTGCAACGCCTCAAGCCCCCCACCTGGCCGGAAGATCTGTTCGGTGCCATCGACAAGCCCCTCGCGGCCCAAGGCCGCGCGCTGTTCACCGAGAACTGCGCCGGCTGCCATGTGCCGGCCGTCACCCAGGAACAGGGCCGCCCGGTGCAGCACCTGAAGATGCTCCCGGTGGACTACATCGGGACCGACCCGGGCACCGCCAGCAACATTGCCGACCAGCGCTATGACCTCAGCGCCCTGCAATGGGACCCTGCGGAACTGGCCAAGCTCAATGTCGAACTGCACCCCACGCCCACCGAACCACTGGACCTGAAAAAAGTCTCGGTGGCCAAGGGCCTGGCCTACGTCACCGCCTTCGTTGAGGACCACGCCTACCGCGCTGCCGGTGTGACCCCGGCCGAGCGGCCGCGCCTGGACGGTTACGGCCTGCCTATCGGCGTGCGCGAGTTGCGCGCCTACAAGGCGCGGCCATTGGCCGGCGTATGGGCCACCCCACCGTTCCTGCATAACGGCTCCGTGCCGACGATCTACCAATTGCTCTCGCCCCAGGACGAACGCAGTACCACCTTCTATAAAGGCACCTTCAACTACGACCCGCGTCACCTGGGCTTTGAGACCGCAGCCTTCAAGAATGCCTTCCTGTTCGATACCAAAATCACCGGCAACCACAACAGCGGCCACGAATTCCGTGCCGGCCAACGTGGCAATGGCGTCATCGGCCGTGGCTTGTTGCCGCAGGAACGCTGGGCGCTGCTGGAATACCTGAAAGTGCTGGGCGGCCCGCTGGAGCAACAACTGCCATGATGATCCGATCTCGATACGACCAACCTTCCCTGCTTGCCCGCCTGTGGCTGCGCATCGGCGCGTTTCTCGGCAAGACCCTGCTGTGGCTGGTGGGCCTGGGCCTGCTCGGCTGGCTGGCGAGCACGGCGTGGTTTGCCTGGCAGCACAGCGGCCCGGTGTCGCCGGATGAGCAGATCCCGCCCGGTGAAGCGGCGATGACCCAAGGCATTATCCAGACCGCTGTGCGCATCGTTGACCAGCACCGCGAAGGCACGCGTTACCTGCGCGATGCCCATGCCAAGGCCCACGGTTGCGTGAAGGCCGAAGTCAGCGTGCCCGCCGACCTCGACCCGGCATTGCGCCAGGGCGTCTTCGCTGAGCCGGGCAAGACCTGGCAAGCGATGATGCGCCTGTCCAACGGCAACGCCTACCCGCAGTTCGACAGCATCCGCGATGCGCGCGGCATGGCGCTCAAACTGCTCGATGTGCCAGGTAAGCAGCTGCTGGCGGACCAGCAGGCGCGGGCCGAACAGGACTTCGTGATGTTCAGCCACCCGAACTTCTTTGTCAGCGATGTGGCTGAATACGCGCAGAACATCGGCGCCCAGGCCGACGGCAAGAAAGTCCTGGCGTTCTTCCCCAAGGCCGACCCACGCAGTTGGCAAGTGCGCCACCTGTTTATCGCCCTGGCGACCCTGGCCCCCGCGCCGGCCAGCCCAACGCAGACCACCTACTTTTCGGTTTCGCCCTATAAGTTCGGTGCGGCCAACGCCAAGTTCCGTGTCGCGCCCGACCCGCAGAGCTGCCCGGAATACGTGCTGCCGAAACAGAACCAGGACCTGCCGAATTTCCTGCGCAGTGCCTTGAACCAGCAGTTGTCCACCGATCGCGTACCGGCGTGTTTCGTGCTGCAGATCCAGCGGCAGAACCCGCAGAAGTACATGCCGATCGAAGACACCAGCATCGAATGGAAGGAAAGCGATGCGCCCTATGAAACCGTGGCGAAGGTGAAGATCCCGCCACAGGATTTCGATACACCCGCGCTTAACCTGGCGTGCGACAACCAGTCGTTCAACCCGTGGTTTGGGGTAGAGGCGCACCGGCCCATCGGGGGGATCAATCGCTTGCGTAAAGCCGTGTATGAGGCGGTGAGTGATTATCGGCACAGCCGCAACTTGTAAGGTTGGGGGGGCAGGACTCCGTCAAGTGGTGGGAGCACGCCCCTCAAAAATAACTTATTGATTATTAAGAATTGAAACCTCCCCATTAAACGACCGGGTTGTTGTGGCGAGCGGGCTTGCCCTAATGCCGTTCAGTTAAGCGTACATCGCCTTCTGTAGGAGCGAGCTTGCTCGCG
>NZ_JBXAFK010000064.1:0-37624 GCF_058793055.1 Pseudomonas sp. MPR-R2A5 | reverse complement strand
GCGGTAGTTCAGTCGGTTAGAATACCGGCCTGTCACGCCGGGGGTCGCGGGTTCGAGTCCCGTCCGCTGCGCCATATCTGCATCAAGGCCCACTGAACGCCTTGAAGCACAAAGAAAGCCACTGGCTACTTTGATCCGATAGCAAAGACCCTGGTCGAAAGACCGGGGTTTTTTGTGTCTGCAATTTGGTGCTGGTCAATGCGCCCGCCCAAGCCATCGCAACGCGATGGCGGCTGGCTTGCCTGCGATAGCAACGACTGGGTCTCATCATGAGCCCGCATTGTCACATCCCAGGCAAACTTTCCAATCAGAACCCCAGCTTGTCTCGCAGCCCGTAATACCAGGCCCCCATCGCCGCAAACGGCGTGCGCAGCAGTTGCCCGCCCGGGAACGGGTAGTGCGGCAGGTCGGCAAACGCATCAAAGCGCTCGGCCTGGCCTCTGAGTGCCTCGGCCAATACCTTGCCCGCCAGGTGTGTGTACGTCACGCCGTGGCCACTGCAACCCTGGGAGTAATAGATGTTGTCGCCCAGGCGGCCGACTTGCGGCAAGCGCGACAGGGTCAGCAGGAAGTTGCCGGTCCAGGCGTAGTCGATCTTCACGTCCTTGAGCTGAGGGAAGGCTTTGAGCATTTTCGGGCGGATGATCGCTTCGATATTTGCCGGGTCGCGCGCGCCATACACTACGCCACCGCCGAAGATCAGTCGTTTGTCACGGGTGAGTCGGTAGTAGTCGAGCAGGTAGTTGCAGTCCTCGACGCAGTAATCCTGCGGCAATAGCGATTGGGCCAGTTCATCCCCGAGTGGTGCGGTTGTGATCACCTGAGTGCCGCAGGGCATCGACTTGGCTGCTAACTCTGGCACCAGGTTGCCCAGGTAGGCATTGCCCGCCACGATGATGAACTTGGCCCTGACCTTGCCTTCGGTCGTGTGCACCACCGGGTTGGCGCCGCGCTCAATGCGTACAGCTGCTGACTGCTCATAGATCGTGCCACCGAGAGACTCCACGGCCGCTGCTTCACCTAGCGCCAGGTTGAGTGGGTGGATATGCCCGCCGCTCATGTCCAGCAGGCCGCCGACATAGTTGTCACAGGCTACTACTTCGCGGATACGGCGCTCGTCGAGCAGCTCCAGTTGTGTGTGGCCATAACGTTCCCAGAGGCGCTTCTGCGATTCCAAGTGGCCCATGTGCTTGCTGTTGAGTGCGGCGAAGACGCCGCCGTCCTTCAAGTCGCACTGGATCTGATACTTGGCCACCCGCTCGCGAATGATCCGGCCGCCTTCAAACGCCATGTCCCCCAGCAATTGCGCCTGCTTGGGCCCGACGCTGCGCTCGATCACATCGATATCGCGGCTGTAGCTGTTGACGATCTGCCCGCCATTGCGGCCCGACGCGCCAAAGCCGACCTTGGCGGCTTCCAGCACCGTCACGCGAAAACCGTTTTCCAGTAGAAACAGTGCGCTGGACAAGCCGGTATAGCCGGCACCAATCACGCACACATCGGTTTCCACTTCGCCTTGCAGTACCGGACGCGGAGGGACCGCGTTGGCGGACGCAGCGTAATACGACTGGGGGTAGGGGGTGTTCGCCATCCTGGAACCTCTGTTTTATATTTTTTACGAGTGCCCCGATCCTACCTGAGTTGAAAATTGCCTGCCAGCCACCCGAAAAATGCAAATGCACCAGCCGCAAATAAAAAATTCGCATATTCATAGGGTTAGCTGCAAAAAAGATGTTGACACCCCTCCGAAATTCCGTAGAATGCCGCCTCACAGCAGGCACGTAGCTCAGTTGGTTAGAGCACCACCTTGACATGGTGGGGGTCGTTGGTTCGAGTCCAATCGCGCCTACCAAACAAAATCCGCTCTGCTGGGCGGTCTAGAAGGGCTCACCGAAAGGTGGGCCCTTTTTTGTTGTCTGGAATTTGGGCACGGCGTCGCCTGGCCACTGACGCGGCTCGCTTTGAAAAGTGAGGGCGGATCGATCAGCAGAAAAGCTGAGCCACCGCGAGCAGGCAGATGATCTGGGCTATCATCTGGCAGCGTATTTCACCATTCGTTGTCGCCATACCCATTTGCCCGGCGTACATGTTGGCTACCTCTTTGTCGGCAATCATGCCGTAAACGATGCGCAGGAATGCGCACCGTACTGGTTGAGTATAGTTTCGGATTGGGATTCTTCACTGTCTAGCCTCAGGCCAGCTCTGATACAGGGCTGTCTTGAGGGGGCGCGATCGCAGGGCCAACCGAGAGGTTGGCCCTTTTTTGCAGGGTTGACGCCATACTGGGCACTGTTTGAATTCAACCGGGGAGGCAGCGATGGAGCAGTTAATGGAAGTGTCGTTCGACGTGACGGCGCAGGAGCGTGAGGCAATCCTCAAACCGTTGAGGACGTATAACCTCAGTCATACCGGCGATATGGCGTTCGAAACCGTAGGGATTTTGCTGCGGGATCCTGTCACTGAAGAGGTGGTCGGTGGGCTGTATGGGAAGATTTCATACGGATGGTTGTTCATTGAGTTGTTGAGTGTTCCCGATCAGTTACGCACCCAAGGTACTGGCTCCCGCCTGATGCGCGCCGCTGAAGAGTTGGCCAGGCAGCATGGCTGCACCGGGATCTGGCTGGATACCTTCAGTTTCCAGGCGCCCGGGTTTTATCGAAAGCTGGGGTTCACTGAGTTCGGGCATATTGCCGATTATCCACCGGGACACCAACGTCACTTTTTCCAGAAACGTCTGGCCTGAATCCTGCCAGGGCGCCGGTTCACCTGGCGCCCATTACCCACAAAATTTATTGGTTTACAGCAACAACTTTTCTTGTTGGACACCCCCCGCCCCAAGCGGCAAAGATGCCGCCACCGACGCTCGACCTTTCAGGTCAACAATAAAAAACCGAGCCGACTGCACGCCACTTTCTTGCTGTGAACCCTTTGTTCACATCCTGCTGTAATGGCGCCGCAGCGCGCACTTAAGGACCTCACCGCCATGCAAACTGTTGTGAATCTATGGCCGTTGATCGGCGTACTCGTCATCGTGGTTGGCTTTGTCTTGCGCTTCAATCCCCTGTTGGTGGTCACCGCCGCCGCTATCGCCACCGGGCTCGCTGCCCATTTCCCGCTGGAGAAAATCCTCGCCACCATGGGCGATGGTTTCCTTCAGACCCGCGCCCTGCAATTGATTCTGTTGCTGCCATTGGCTGTCATCGGGCTGTTGGAGCGCCATGGCTTGCGCCTGCATGCACAGAACTGGATCGCTCGTTTCGAACGCGCCACGGTCGGGCGTTTGTTGATCATCTACCTGTTTGTGCGTGAGTCGACCGCTGCCATGGGGCTGACCAGCCTTGGTGGGCATCCGCAGATGGTGCGCCCGCTGCTCGCGCCGATGGCCGAAGGTGCGGCGGAAAAGCGCTTTGGCAAATTGCCGGACAAACTGCGTCACAAGGTGCTGGCCATGTGCGCGGCGACCGATAACGTCGGGCTGTTTTTCGGTGAGGACATCTTTGTCGCCTTTGGCGCAATCGCGCTGATGCACACCTTCTTGCTTGGTTCGGGGATAGATGTGGAACCGCTGCACATCGCGGTATGGGGCATTCCCACGGCGATTTGCGCCTTTATCATCCACGCGATTCGGTTGCATCGATTTGATCGACGGTTGACGCGGGAAATGACCGCCGTCGCCACGCCAGTGGAGGCCGCCCAATGATCATTTCCATTCAATACCTGTATTGGCTCGCCGGTGTGTTGCTGTTGATCACTGCCGGCATGATCCTGCTGGATCGTAGCCACCCGAAGCGCTGGTCCAGCACCCTGTTTTGGTTGCTGTTCGCTATTCCGTTTCTGGTGGGCGAGCGCCTGCCGTCGGTGGTGATCGGGGCGGGTGTGGTGGTGATGGCGTTGATCGCAGGGTTGGGCGGGGTTGGCCGTGGCGCCCATGCCGAATTGCACGACAAGGCTTCCCGCGCGAGTGCCGGCCGACTGGGCCACAAGTTGTTTATCCCGGCGCTGGCCATTCCGCTGACGACGGTGATTGGTTCGGTGTTGCTCAAGCACACCGAGATCGGCGGCGTACCGCTGCTGGACCCGAAGAACACCACCTTTGTGTCCCTCGGTATCGGCTGCCTGATCGCCCTCGGCCTGGCCTGCTGGTTGACTCGCGACACCCCGGTGCAAGCCTTGCGCGAATCCCGCCGCCTGACCGAAGCCCTTGGCTGGGCGATGGTGCTCCCGCAAATGTTGGCGATGCTCGGGCTGCTGTTCAATGAAGCCGGAGTGGGCACGGCCGTCGCCCACGTCACCACCACCTACATCAACCTGGATTACAAGTTGGTGGCAGTGATGGTTTATGTGCTGGGCATGGCCTTGTTTACGGTGATCATGGGCAACGGCTTTGCGGCTTTCCCGGTGATGACGGGTGGCGTCGGTGTGCCAGTGCTGGTGGGTATCTACGGTGGCAACCCGGCGGTGATGGCGGCGATCGGCATGTTTTCCGGCTACTGCGGTACGCTGATGACGCCGATGGCGGCCAACTTCAATATCGTCCCGGCCGCCTTGTTGGAGCTACCGGACAAAAACGCGGTGATCAAGGCGCAGTTGCCGACCGCGTTGATGATGCTGGTGGTCAATATTGTCCTGCTTTACCTGTTGATGTGAGGCCAGGATGCGAATCGTTCTGCTGACGGGCTTCGAGCCCTTTGATCAAGACGCGATCAATCCATCCTGGGAGGCCGTGCGTCAGTTGGATGGCATGCCGTTGGGTGAAGATGTGCAAATTGTTGCGCGTCGTTTGCCCTGCGCCTTTGCCACTGCCGGCGAGTGCCTGGCCCAACTGATAGATGAGTTGCACCCAGCCCTGATCATCGCGACGGGCCTGGGGCCTGGGCGTGGCGAGATATCCATAGAGCGGGTGGCGATCAACCTGAATGACGCCCGTATTCCCGACAACCTGGGGGAGCAACCGATTGACACGGCTGTAGTGGTCGATGGGCCCGCAGCCTACTTCTCCACGTTGCCGATCAAGGCCATGGTCAAGGCCGGGCGCGAGGCGGGTATAGCAGCCTCAGTCTCGCAGACAGCGGGGACGTTCGTTTGCAACCAAGTGTTCTACCGTTTGCAGCACTCACTCGCAGGAACGGGTGTACGCAGTGGTTTCATTCACGTGCCGTACCTGCCGGAGCAGGTGGTTGTCTCGGGGCAGCCTTCAATGGCGTTGACCACGCTGGTCAAAGGGTTGCAGGTGGCTGTGCTGACGGCGTGGCAAACATCCGTGGATGTAACGGAAGCGGGCGGGCAGGTCAGCTGATCTGTCGGGTTGACTTCAGGTGGCAAGCAGTCGGGTAAGCCCGAAGGTGATCGCACAGGCCAGGCCTGTCATGGCGAACGCCGTTGCGACATACCATTTGATGAGATTCAGTTCAGTGGTTGCGAGGTCCGCCTTGGTAGCGAAATGCTTTTCCATGGAGTCTGCCCTGTTTGAAACGGTGAATAGCTTCTCTTTCATTTCAGCCAGCCTCTTTTCCAGTGAGCTCAATCGTTTTTCCACACCGGGACCTCCGTCATTTCCTCCGCCCGCTCTGCCTTGAGTCGGGGTATTCAGCGTATTCGTCGAGCCAAATCGATACTGTTTTTTCTGCAAAGCCTGACACCTGTTTTAAATCGTGTGAGAGAGCGCTTGGGAGAAAAGAATAGTGGGAGTCAGAGCAGAGAGTGACCGACAAATTTTTGCAAAATACCACCGAAGTTCTGGCCCGCGGTGCTCAGTGACCCCGTTGCGGAAAGAACAACTCAAAACACGTCACGCCGTCCTGGCTGCTGACGCTGTACCGGCCGTTATGCAACTGCATGATGGTGGCCACGATCGACAACCCTAGCCCATTGGACTGTGCCGACCGCTCCCGTGACTCATCCACCCGGTAGAACCGCTCGAACAGTCGCGGCAAATGTTCGGCAGCAATGGTGTCGCCCTGGTTGCTGACCCTCAGGTGGATGCCTTCTGCATTGGGAAGCGCCTGGATCAACAGATCGGAATCAGGAGCGCCATACTTGATGGCATTGGCGCACAGGTTGGCCAATGCGCGGCGCAGCAGCATCGGCTCGGCCCAGATCACGCCCGCGCCCTCGGCGATGATGTGCATATTTGCATCACTCGCCAATCCTTCGAAGTAATCAGCCATGCGTTCCACTTCGTCTGCTGCACTTAATTCCTGGCGCTGGCGCAATGCACTTGCCGGGTCGGTGCGGGCGAGGAATAACATGTTATCGAGCATGCGGGCCAGGCGTTCAAGCTCTTCTACATTAGACGCGAGCAACTGCTGGTAGCTTTCGACGTTGCGGCTCTGTTGCAAGGCGACCTGGGTTTCCCCCAGCAAGTTGTTGATCGGTGTACGTAGTTCGTGGGCCATGTCGGTGGATACCTGGCCCAGTTGCGTAAAGCCCTTGGCCAGGCGTTCAAGCATGGTATTGAACGAGTCGATCATCGGCAGCAACTCCTTGGGCGTGCCACGACTGTCGAGGCGTTCAGCCAGGTTGCCGACACCGATGCCCCGGGCATGCCGCGCCAGGCGTCGCAAGGGCAGCAGGCCACGGTGTACCAGCAGGTAGCCCACCAGGGCGAGGAAGATTGCCGCGATGCTGGCTAGGATATACACACTCAATCGGTAGCTGGCGAGCACGGCGGTGCGTTCAGTCATCAGGCGGCCGGTGGTGACTTGCAGGCTGCCCAGGTCGCCAGAGTCGATGGAGGCCGCAACGATGGCGAACGGTACGCCATTCACGCCGGGAAAATGGTGTACGTCAGTCAACGCCAGGGTATGGTTTTTCGGCACGGGGGGGACGGATGGCACCTCGATGTTGCCGGGGTTGACGACCAGCAGGGGGGGCTGGCCAGGCGCTGTGATGCTCAGCACCGACTCGCGATTGCCCAGCATGTTCTGGAACAGCTCCGGCTTGGTCTTGATCAGGTCCAGGGTGTTGCTGTCGTTGAGCAGGTTGCGCAACTGGTCGATACGGTAGATCAATGCGGCGTCGTCGCGCATGATCAGCTCACGCTCCAGCTCACGGTACAGCGCCACGCCCAGGGTGGCCAGCAGCACAAAGGCCAGCAAGGCGAAGATCAACGCCAGGCGCAAGGTCAAGGAGTAATGTCGATTTGGGCTCATGGCTGGGTATCGAAACGGTAGCCGATGCCCCGCACACTGTGGATCAGCTTGAGCTGGAACGGGTCATCGATTTTCAGGCGCAGGCGCCGCACGGCTACGTCCACCACATTGGTGTCGCTGTCGAAATTCATGTCCCAGACCCGCGAGGCAATCAACGAGCGGGACAACGGCTGGTCCTGATGCGTGGCAAACAGGTGCAGCAGGGCGAACTCTTTATTGGTCAGGGTGATGCGCGTACCGGCACGGGTGACACGGCGCTTGAGCACGTCGATGTGCAGGTCGGCGATGTTCAGGTGTTCTTCTTCGCGGCTCGGGCCGCGTCGGGTCAAGGTGCGCAGGCGCGCGACCAGTTCGGCAAAGGAGAAAGGTTTGATCAGGTAGTCATCAGCCCCCAGTTCCAAGCCCTTGATGCGATCGGCAATGTCATCGCGGGCGGTGAGGAACAGCACCGGCGTGTCGGCCTCCTTGCGCAAGCGCCGCAGCACTTCCCAGCCGTCCATTTTCGGCATCATCACGTCGAGTACGATCACATCGAATGGCGTTTCCAAGGCCTGGTGCAAGCCATCTACCCCGTCACGGGCGAGGCTTACGGAGTAGCCCAGCTCCTGCAGGCCGTTGAGCAGGTAATTGCCGGCCTTGGGCTCGTCTTCAACGACAAGGATGTTCATGGGAAGTGCCCTGGTTCAGTGCGTGGCGCAAGTGTAGCCCGATCAATTGTCATTGGCGCAGCCGATGCCTTGGACCTGATAGTCCAGCACATGTTCGCGGTCCTGGTGGTCCAGGTATTTGAGTTGTGCCGGGACGATTCCACATTGGCCGTAAGTGTCGGTACTCGACAGAACTTTGGCGACGTCCAGGTGTACGAAGAAGCCGGTTTTGTCGTGGATCACGTCCGTGGCAGCTGGAGTGTCGGCCGCGAATACCGAACCGGTGGCCAGTAAAGCGGCAAAACCAAGGGCAAACAGTTTCATGGAGGTATCTCTCGTTAAGGGCGGGTTGCCCGGTCGTTGGCAGTGAGTTCACAGTAACCAGGCGACACAAACAGCCAACCAACAGGATCATGACAAGTTCGTAATAAAAGGCTTAAGGCTGGCGGCCGGACGCTGCGAGGATCAGATCGGTGATTTCCTTGGCGTGGGATACCAGCGACAAGTGGCTCGACGGCAGCTCGATCGTGCTGGCGTTCATGCGCTTGGCGAGGAAGCGTTCGAGGTCCGGGTTGATGGTCTGGTCGTGGGTAGATACGGCGTACCAGGATGGTTTGGTGTGCCAGGCAGCATTCACGGTTCGGCCACTGAACAGCGTCTTGGCGATCGGTTGTTGCACGGCGTAAAGCTCCAGGGCCTTGGCACGTGGCACGTCGGCGGCGAAGTACTTGAGGAAGGCGTCCTGGCTCAGGGTGAGGTAGCCGTCGTGCTCTTCCACTCCGTTGCGCACGGGCAGCCACATACACCAATGCGCTGACCTTCGGGTTTACTCCCGAGTCGCTGACCACGCTGCCGGCGTAGGAATGGCCGACCAGTACGGTTGGGGCGGCTTGGAGTCGGGTGATCACTTCGGACCAGCTGGAGCCGTCAGCCCAGGAACCATGAAATCGCTGGAGTGCTTGTCCGCCGCGTTTACAACTGCAGAGCTGACCCGTAGATTGCAACGGGCTCATCATTTGTCACCGTCCAAGAGGAAGCCCAGCAGTGTCCATCCGCGTCTTTACCCGGCCTTACCGCGCCTTCCTGTTCGATATGGATGGGACCCTGCTCAACTCCATTGCTGCCGCCGAGCGGGTCTGGAGTATGTGGGCTGAACGTCACGGCTTGGACGTGAAGGCCTTCCTGACTACCATTCATGGCGCTCGGGCCATCGATACCATTACCCGCCAGGCGTTGCCTGGGGTTGATCCTGAGGTGGAGGCGCAATGGATTACCGAGGCGGAGTTGAATGATGTCGAAGGCGTCGTGGCGATTCCCGGTGCCGTTGAGTTTTTGAACCGCCTGCCTGGCGACCAATGGGCGCTGGTGACGTCTGCCCCCCGGGAGTTGGCGTTGCGTCGGCTACAAGCGGCCGGCATCACTCCGCCTGCGGTGCTGGTGACGGCTGAAGATGTGGCCAGTGGTAAGCCTGACCCTGCCTGTTATGTGCTGGGCGCACAGCGCCTGGGGGCGGCGGTACAGGACTGCCTGGTGTTCGAAGATGCGACGGTAGGTATTCGGGCAGGCGAGGCCGCTGGCGCGGATGTGATGGTCGTGACCTCGACTCACCTGACGACCATGCACACTGCGCATGCCACCACCGATGGGTATGAACACTTGCACGTCGAGCACGACGGTGGCGGTTTGCTGCGCTTGCGGCGCCTGGCAGGTTGATGCGAAAAAGCCGAGCCCGGTTTGGCGGTCTCGGTCCTATTCGCAGGATGTATGACCAGGCGGCACCTGTTGCAGTCGGCTGCTTCTCATGCCCTGGCGTGACAGCACCATTTCCCTGAGGATTTCATTGGCCAGGCGGGCAATCGCTTCAGTCCCGCGATAATGCGCGCGCACAATGCCGGTAATCGCGAAGTGGTCGGTTTCCGGGCCGCTGAGGATGGCGGAGAGGGTGCCGTCGGCATGCAACGTGCAATTGACGGTATAGCTGGGCAGGCGGCTTGCCAGGGCAGATTCGATTTGGGATTTGCTGAGGGTGTCCATCTGCGTAAGCACCTTTCACTGATCGTGCAAGCCCAAGCATAGATCCTGTTGGAAGACTGTAAACACCGGTGATCTATTAGCGAAACTGCGACCTATCAACCCGCGTTTTTTGGGTGGGCGCGGTGGGTGGCTCGCTGGCACAACTTGCGCTGGATGGCCTTCTGGATCGGTTTGAGACAGAACATGAACAGGTAGCCGCACAAAAACAAAGCCAGATCCAGCCATGAAGGGGCGTCGGTGGCGTCTGTCCTTTCAATTTCGAACCTCAAACCATATTCCAGGCCGGCAAAGGCCAACCCGATCAGCACGGCGATCGCCCAGGAATAGGTGATAAAGCGTTGTGTTGAGGTGCGCCTCATCGGCGTGCTCCTGAGTGTGCTCAGATGTCGGCAGAGTGAGTCAGGAGTTTCGGCTGCGAATCGCGCGACAAGTTCCAGGGATGAAGACAGTTTCATCTGCCAATGCAGATGCAAGGGCAGTGCGCGGGACAAGAATAAGGCGCGAGCAGGTCTAGGCAGTTTTCGCCAGCCGTTACAGAGCGAAAAGGCTGGCTACTGGAGTGCTTCAAGGAGTCTGGTTTTTGTCCGGAGCTGTCAGGCCAGCCTGGATGCGCTGGTAGATCTCCTCGCGATGCACGGCAACGTCCTTGGGTGCGTTGATGCCGATTCGTACTTGCTGGCCGCTGACGCCCAGGATGGTGATCGTAATGTCATCACCGATGTTTATGCTTTCACCAACTTTGCGGGTGAGTATCAGCATGGACTTCTCCTTGATTACTTTTAAGGACACATGTTTCAGACAGGGCAGGTGTCGGATGTGTGTAGCTTACTGCTAAGCGCTTCCCTGTGACTGCCTCTTTTTAGGACGCATAGAGGCAACATTAATTCCCATGGCGGCATCATACAGGTCTGCGATACATCATTCGCATTGTTTAAGCCAACGTTTATGACGGCCAGAATAGACAGTGAATGATAAAGTTGCCTCTTTATCCTTTAAGGAGCAGGGCAGTGCGTAAAGTAGCGATGGCAATTGTGGTGTTGGCATTGGCCGGTTGCGGTGAAGGCAAACCTGTCGAAGCGCCCAAGGCCAAGCCTGCCGTGACTGAAAACCAGCCACAGGCCGGCGCGATTGCTGCCCAGGAATGGGACGTTTGGGTAGGCCCGCCTGACCACAAGCTACAGGCGATCACCGACCTGACCGCGTGGTTGCTGGAGCATGGTTTCAATTTTTATATCGTGAAGGAAAACGGCAAGGACGAAGTGTACTTGGGGCCATTCGCAACCAAGGCCGATGCGGAAGCCAAGCAGGCCCTGCTCACGGAAAAGCTGGCCCGCGCCAAGAAAAACGACACCGAATCGCAGGTTGTCGAGCACAAGACTGCGCAGTAACCGGCAGGTAGGGCGAGAGCACGCCGAGTGCTCCCGCCCGCGTTCAACCGCAGGCCTTGAGGTTCACCGGGCCGACAAACTCATTTCCACGCCCCATCACACAGGCCACGGTCTGGTTGCGCTGACGCTCCCAATGCTGCACAGGGTAGGTCTTGTCCCAGGCTTCATAAAGTTGCCGGTCCTGTTTCGACAGGCGCAAGCCGTATTGTTTGCTCATATAGAAATACGTCCGGGCAATCATTCCGCGTATGGACGGGCGCGGCATCACCTTCTTGGCCTTGAAGTCGACCTGGGTCAAGCATGAGCCGTACTGCCCGCTTTGCACCGGCAGCCAGCCAAAACTGAAGTTGTTACGATCGCCGTTGACCTCACCGATACTCGGCACCAGGTTGTGCAGGTCCGCCTCGGCACGTTTGAACACCTCATCATGGCGTGTGCAGTTCTTGCGTCCGCCATTCTGCCAGCACTGGCGCTGGTGCCCGATCTGCCAGGCCGGAACAATGTGTTCCCATTCGATGCGTGCAGCGCGGCTGGCGTTTTTACGAGGGATATAACCGCAGGCTTTCAAGTCCACGCGGTTACCGGTGTATTTGCAGCCGCAGTAGAACTCAGTGGATTGTGGGGCGTAGAGTTTCCAGGCGATTTTTTTGGCTTCGCTGAACGTTCGGGGCGCTTGGGCATGGGCGGTGACGGCAAAAAACAAGCAAAGCACAGCAATAAAACGGACACTCATTGAATCAGTCTTCCTTCGGCACAACCCAGAAAATCTGCACGCCACCGTCGTCCCGATAGGCGAGGGTAACGTTGTCGTTTTCTGCGATCTCTTCAAGCAAACGCGCCCACTCGTCCTCTGGCTCATCCGGCAAACGGAAGATCAAGGCCGCCTTGTTTTTTTGGGCATTGGTCGAATTGATGACTTTTTGCACGCGAACGGCCAGGCGTTGATAGGCATCGGGCAGGGTTGGTGCTGCGGAAGAGGACGTTGCCACGGAATATTCCTTAGTTAGCTGTACGTGCATACAGTATTTAACTGTAGGCAGTTTCGCAACTGCTTAAAGTTAAACAAGGCCGTCTGACAGTGATTTGGGATTTTTGTGTAGCGGCGGGGCGGGGGGGCGAAGAGTTGTAGGGGCGGGCGTGCTCGCGAAAGACTTGAAGGCAATAGGTTAAGCCAGACGGACCGCGTCATCGTTAACCACTTTCGCGAGCAAGCTCGTCCCTACAGGGTATGGCTAGTAATCAGTATTCCCAGAACATCCGTTGCAGTTCCTTGCTGTCCTGGGTCTTGGTCAGTGCAACCATTGCCAGGATCCGCGCTTTCTGCGGGTTCAGGTCGTGGGCGGCGACCCAGTCATACTTGTCGTCAGGCTGTTCGGCATTGCGTAGTACGAAACCGCCGGCATTCACGTGGGACGAGCGAATGATTTGCACACCTTGCTTGCGCAGCTCCTGCAGGGCAGGAACAACCTTGGACGACACTGAGCCGTTGCCGGTACCGGCATAGATGATGGCTTTGGCGCCGGCCTGGGCCAGGGCCTTGGCGGCAGTGTCGCCTACGTTGCCGTAGCCGTAGGCGATTTCGACGTCGGGCAGGCTCTTGATGGTCTTGATATCGAATTCCGAATCCATGGTGTGACGCTTGGCCGGCAGGCGGAACCAGTAGGATTTACCCTCGACCACCATGCCCAGCGGGCCCCATGGGCTCTTGAAGGCTTCGGTCTTGATGTTGACCATCTTGCTGACGTCGCGACCCGACTGGATCTCGTCATTCATGGTTACCAGCACGCCTTTGCCGCGGGCATCTTTGCTACCGGCAACGGCGACAGCGTTGTACAGGTTGAGCATGCCATCGGCTGACATGGCGGTGCCTGGACGCATGGAGCCGACGACCACGATAGGCTTGTCGGTTTTTTCCACCAGGTTCAGGAAGTAGGCGGTTTCCTCGAGGGTGTCGGTCCCGTGGGTGATCACGATGCCATCCACGTCCTTGCTGTCGGCCAGTTCGGCGACGCGGCGGCCCAGTTGCAGCAGGTTTTCGTTGTTGATGCTTTCCGATGCGATTTGCATCACTTGCTCGCCACGCACATTGGCAAGCTGGCTCAGTTCAGGAACACCGGCAATCAACTGCTCGATGCCGACCTTGGCTGCCTGGTAAGTAGCGCTGTTGGCCGTGCTGGCACCAGCGCCAGCAATGGTGCCACCGGTAGCGAGGATCACTACGTTGGAGAGTTTGGCCTTGGTTTCAACTTCCTTTGCCTGGGCGGCAACGGGGAACAGCAGCAGGAGGGCTAATGCGCCCGGAACAATGTTCTTCAATGCAGATTTCATTATTTTTCTCTCTGGTTTTTGATGAGTGCGGTAGCAAGTTCATCTAGAACACCCGGGCGGTTCTGAACGCCGCGAGGTGTTAGGGAAGAGCAGGATCTGTACCAGTCTGATTGTGGCCTTGTATATAAATTAAGCTATTGATTTAAAACGATTTATTTTCAATGTTTCGGGCCGGTCGGCTGGCCCGTTGTCCGGCTTTCCGAACAACAGAGTGGGTTCGCGTTCGGTTGTCCGAAAGCAGTGACGAACTCTCCGGACACTCTGCGCGACGGAGGCGTCATGGCCTGTCGTTTTAGAGAACGACTGGGCGCAGATGATGTTTACTGATCGGTGCGATCGAGCGGCAAGGCAGGGGATAGAGGGCCTGGATGAAAGGTTGTTTTCCAGCGTTGACAAATCTCGACAAGGTTCTCATAGTTTGAATAACGCAAACGTTTGCGAGATATTTCACGGGTGGCTCCCTGAGTCTCGTGAAAGCTCGTTTCAGCCACCCAGGTGGGAGGGCTGCCGAAGCGCTTTTCGGTGCAAGCGTTGCTCACAATAATCATAAGATCGGAGTGAACCCATGAAGCTGCCATTTGCTGGACGTCTTCTTGCTGTCGCTGTGCTTGCTGCCGCATCCGTCGCTTTACCGCTCTCCTCTGCATTCGCTGACGATACTGCCGCCAAACCCAAGGTCGGCCTGGTGATGAAGTCCCTTGCCAACGAGTTTTTCGTGACGATGCAGGAGGGGGCGAAAGATTACCAAAAGGCGCACTCCGCTGATTTCGACATGATCACCAACGGTATCAAGAACGAAACCGATACCAGCGCGCAGATCGATATCGTCAATCAAATGATCCTTGCCAAGGTCAACGCTATCGTCATCGCCCCAGCCGATTCCAAGGCGCTGGTCACCGTGCTGAAGAAAGCCTCCGACGCCGGTATCAAAGTCGTCAACATCGATAATCGATTGGACCCGGACGTACTGAAAAGCAAAAACCTCAATATCCCATTCGTAGGCCCCGACAACCGCAAAGGCTCCAAGCTGGTGGGCGACTACCTGGCCAAGAAACTGGCCTCGGGTGACAAGGTCGGCATCATTGAAGGTGTGCCGACCACTACCAACGCCCAGCAGCGCACCGCAGGCTTTAAGGATGCGATGGACGCTGCCGGTATGAAAATCGTCTCCACCCAATCCGGTAACTGGGAAATCGACCAGGGCCAGAAAGTGGCGTCTGCGATGCTGAGCGAATACCCGGACATCAAGGCTCTGCTGGCGGGTAATGACAATATGGCCTTGGGCGCAGTGTCTGCGGTACGTGCAGCAGGCAAGGCGGGGAAAGTGATGGTGGTGGGCTACGACAACATCGAGGCCATCAAGCCGATGCTGCAGGACGGCCGAGTCTTGGCGACTGCTGACCAGGCTGCCGCCCAGCAAGCCGTGTTCGGTATCCAGAATGCCCTGAAGCTGGTCAAGGGCGAAAAAGTCGACGCCAAAGACGGTGTGATCGAAACTCCGGTCGAACTCGTTACCAAGCAGTAATCCTGGCAGCACCAACAGCGTCCGCTCGTCCTGAGCGGGCGCCTGGAGATTTTCCTATGTCATCTTCCGCCCCGAACGCTGTCCTCTCGGTCAGCGGTATCGGCAAGACCTATGCCCAACCGGTTCTGTCCGACATCACCCTGACGCTCAATCGCGGGGAAGTGCTGGCGTTGACCGGTGAAAATGGCGCAGGCAAAAGTACCTTGTCGAAGATCATCGGCGGTTTGGTCACACCGACCACCGGGCATATGCAGTTCAATGGCGAGGACTTCCGTCCAGGCAGTCGCACCCAGGCCGAAGGGTTGGGCGTACGGATGGTCATGCAGGAACTCAACCTGCTGCCAACGCTGACCGTGGCCGAAAACCTGTTCTTGGACAACCTGCCCAGCCACTGTGGCTGGATCAGCCGCAAGCAACTGCGTAAAGCCGCGATCGACGCCATGGCTCAGGTCGGCCTGGATGCAATCGACCCTGACACCTTGGTTGGCAGCCTGGGCATCGGCCATCAACAAATGGTCGAAATCGCGCGCAACCTGATCGGCGACTGCCATGTGCTGATCCTCGACGAACCTACGGCCATGCTGACCGCCCGTGAAGTCGAGATGCTGTTTGAACAAATCACTCGCCTGCAGGCCCGGGGCGTGGCGATCATTTATATTTCGCACCGGCTCGAAGAGTTGGCCCGTGTAGCCCAGCGCATTGCGGTACTGCGTGACGGCAAGTTGGTCTGTGTCGAGCCGATGGCCAATTACAACAGTGAGCAACTGGTCACCTTGATGGTCGGTCGCGAGCTCGGCGAGCACATCGATCTGGGCCCGCGGACAATCGGCGGTCCCGCCTTGACGGTGAAAAACCTGACGCGTTCGGACAAGGTTCGTGATGTGTCCTTTGAAGTGCGTGCCGGCGAGATCTATGGCATCTCCGGCCTGATCGGCGCTGGTCGTACCGAGTTGCTACGCCTCATTTTCGGTGCCGACCTCGCCGACAGCGGCACCGTGGCGCTGGGCTCCCCAGCCCAGGTTGTCAGCATTCGTTCACCTGTGGACGCGGTACGCCACGGCATTGCCCTGATCACCGAAGACCGTAAGGGCGAAGGCCTGCTGCTGACCCAGTCCATCAGCGCCAATATTGCCTTGGGCAACATGCCGGAAATTTCTGGCGGCGGTGTAGTGAATCGCCGCGATGAAACCGCCTTGGCCAAGCGCCAGATCGATGCCATGCGCATTCGCAGTTCCAGCCCGGCGCAGTTGGTGTCCGAGCTCTCCGGCGGCAACCAGCAAAAGGTGGTAATAGGCCGCTGGCTGGAGCGCGACTGCTCGGTGATGCTGTTCGATGAGCCGACCCGCGGTATCGATGTGGGGGCCAAGTTCGATATTTATGCCTTGCTCGGCGAGTTGACTCGCCAGGGTAAAGCGCTGGTGGTGGTGTCCAGTGACCTGCGTGAGCTGATGCTGATCTGCGACCGCATCGGCGTGCTGTCCGCCGGGCGCCTGATCGAGACCTTCGAACGTGACAGCTGGACCCAGGACGAATTGCTCGCCGCCGCGTTTGCCGGCTATCAGAAACGTGATGCGCTGCTCAATGACGCCGCGCTTAGGGATACCCCATGAAAACAACAATTTCCCCCGGTAAAGCAGGTGGCAACTTCTACGGCCTGGGCACCTACCTGGGGCTGGCAGGTGCGTTGCTGGCGATGATTGCGCTTTTTTCGGTGCTCAGTGATCACTTCCTGTCCTACGACACCTTCAGCACCCTGGCCAACCAGATTCCAGACCTGATGGTGCTGGCAGTGGGCATGACCTTCATCCTGATTATCGGCGGTATTGACCTGTCAGTGGGCTCGGTGCTGGCACTGGCGGCATCGGCCGTCAGCGTGGCGATTCTTGGCTGGGGTTGGAGCGTGTTGCCGGCAGCCTTGCTCGGCATGGGCTGCGCCGCATTGGCTGGCACGATTACGGGTTCGATCACGGTGGCCTGGCGCATTCCGTCGTTCATCGTGTCCCTTGGCGTGCTGGAAATGGCACGCGGTGTGGCGTACCAGATGACCGGCTCGCGCACCGCCTATATCGGTGATTCCTTCGCCTGGTTGTCCAACCCGATTGCCTTCGGCATTTCGCCGTCATTTATCATCGCCTTGCTGGTGATCATCGTTGCCCAACTGGTGTTGACCCGTACCGTGTTTGGTCGTTACCTGATCGGCATCGGCACGAACGAGGAAGCCGTGCGCCTGGCTGGGATCAATCCCAAGCCCTACAAGATCCTGGTGTTCAGCCTCATGGGCCTGCTGGCTGGCGTGGCGGCGTTGTTCCAGATATCACGCTTGGAAGCGGCAGACCCGAACGCCGGTTCCGGCCTGGAACTGCAAGTGATCGCTGCGGTGGTGATCGGCGGCACCAGCTTGATGGGTGGGCGCGGCTCGGTCATCAGTACGTTCTTTGGTGTGTTGATTATTTCGGTGCTGGCCGCTGGCTTGGCGCAGATCGGTGCCACGGAGCCCACCAAGCGCATCATCACCGGTGCTGTGATCGTGATTGCCGTGGTCCTCGATACCTACCGCAGCCAACGCGCCAGTCGGCGAGGCTGAGCCATGGCAACGATCAAGGATGTGGCAGCGCTTGCCGGTATTTCCTACACCACCGTGTCCCATGTGGTGAACAAGACGCGTCCGGTCAGCGAGCCGGTGCGCATCAAGGTGGAAGCCGCGATCAAGCAGTTGGACTACGTGCCCAGCGCCGTCGCGCGCTCGCTCAAGGCCAAGACCACGGCGACTATTGGCCTGCTGGTACCCAACAGCCTCAACCCGTATTTTGCCGAGCTGGCCCGAGGCATCGAGGATTACTGCGAGCGCAATGGCTATTGCGTGATCCTGTGTAATTCCGACGACAATGCTGAAAAGCAACGCAGCTACCTGCGGGTGTTGCTGGAAAAACGTGTCGATGGCTTGATCGTGACCTCCGTGGGCGGTGACGACAGCGGCCTCGCCGCGGGTTTGAGCGCGGTGCGCACGCCCATGGTCATCGTCGACCGGGCATTGGACGGCATTGACGTTGACCTGGTGCGTATCGACCACGAGGAGGGCGCTTACCTGGCCACCCGGCACTTGCTTGAACTGGGTCACCGGGACATCGCCTGTATTGGCGGCCCAGTCCATACCCGCGTGGCGCAGATGCGCCTGGCGGGGTATCACCGTGCGCTGCGCGAGGCGGGTGTGGAGGTGGCGGCTGATCGCACCCGGGAAAGCGACTTCACCAGTACCGGTGGTTATGCTGCGGCTGTGCAGTTATTGGCAGAAAACCCGCCCAGCGCAATCTTCGCCAGCAACGACATGATCGGCTTTGGTGTGCTGCGCGCGGCGGCTGAACGTAATCTCCGCGTGCCCGGCGAGCTGTCGGTGATTGGTTTCGACGATATTCAAATGGGCCGTTACGTCTACCCGGCGCTGACCACGGTCGGGCAATCGATCGTGCAACTGGGCGAGACGGCTGCCGAACTTTTACTGCGACGGATTGCGACACCCCAACTGCCGATCGATCAACGCATCGTGACGCCGAGCATCGTGTTGCGTGAGTCGACGGCGCCAATTGCCGGTGTGTTCGCCCAATACCGCTGAACCGAATTGATGAGTATTGATGTATGCCAGCAAAAGTAGTGGTAGTAGGCAGCTTGAACATGGACCTGGTGACCCGTGCCAGTCGCTTGCCCCGTGCCGGTGAAACCTTGATCGGCCAATCGTTTTCCACCGTTCCCGGCGGCAAGGGCGCCAACCAGGCCGTGGCTTCGGCGCGGCTGGGGGCAGAGGTTGCGATGATCGGTTGTGTCGGCACTGATGCCTACGGCAGCCAACTGCGCGAGGCGCTGCGGGTGGAAGGCATCGATTGCGGGGCTGTGAGCACCGTTGCCGGCTCCAGCGGCGTGGCGCTGATTGTCGTAGATGACAGCAGCCAGAACGCCATTGTGATCGTCGCGGGCAGTAACGGTGAACTCACGCCGGCTTCGTTGCAGGCGTCTGACGCGGTGCTGCAGGCCGCCGATGTGATCGTCTGCCAGCTTGAAGTGCCAATGGAGACTGTGGGGCATGCGCTCAAGCGCGGTCGTGAGCTGGGTAAGACGGTTATTCTTAACCCGGCGCCGGTCAGCGGTCCTTTGCCGACCGAGTGGTATGCCTCGATCGACTACCTGATTCCCAATGAAAGCGAGGCGACCGCGCTGAGCGGTGTGGCGGTCGACTCCCTCGACAGCGCCAAGTTGGCTGCAACCGAATTGATCAAGGCGGGCGCGGGTAAAGTCATCATTACCCTTGGTGCCCAGGGCGCATTGTTCGCCGATGGCCACGGCTTTGAGCACCTGGTGGCGCCCAAGGTCAAGGCGGTGGATACCACGGCGGCCGGTGATACTTTTGTGGGTGGCTTTGCCGCGGCATTGGCCAGCGGCAAGAGCGAAGCCGAGGCCATTCGATTCGGCCAAGTGGCGGCGGCGCTGTCGGTGACCCGTGACGGCGCCCAGCCTTCCATCCCTACGCTGCACGACGTACAAGGTTTTGTGCCCTCATGAAAAAGACACCCCTGCTCAATATTGCTCTGTCGCGCCTGATCGCGTCCCTGGGGCACGGCGACATTCTGGTCATCGGCGATGCTGGTCTGCCAGTACCGCCGGGTGTCGAGTTGATCGACCTGGCGCTGACCCAGGGCATTCCCGATTTCATCAGTACCTTGCGTATCGTGCTCAGTGAAATGCAGGTGGAAAGCCATGTGCTGGCCGAAGAAATCCTGCTTAAACAGCCACCGGCGCTGACTGAGCTGAACAGTCTGAACACACAGGCCCATCTCGGCGAGCGTCGCCTGGTCAGCCATGAAGCGTTCAAGCAGCTCAGCCGCAACGCGCGCGCCATTGTTCGCACCGGTGAGTGCCAGCCTTATTGCAATATCGCGCTGGTGTCCGGCGTCACGTTCTAGCGTTTCCCAACGACAAGGAGTGTTCCATGCAACGTAGTCTTCCCACCCTGAGAAATCTGTTCCGGAGTGTCCTGCTTTTGTCCGCACTCACTGCAGCAAGCGCCCAAGCGGCGGAAAAAATCGACCTGATCATCGACACCGACCCGGGCGCTGACGACGTGGTGGCCTTGCTGTTTGCCATGGCTTCCCCGGAGGAGTTGAATATTCGCGCGCTGACCACCGTCGCAGGTAACGTGCGCCTGGACAAGACATCGCGCAATGCGCGCCTGGCCCGCGAGTGGGCAGGGCGTGAGGACATCCCGGTGTACGCCGGTGCGCCAAAACCGCTGCTGCGTACGCCTATCTATGCCGAGAATATCCATGGCAAGGAAGGCATTTCCGGTGTGACGGTGCATGAGCCGAAAAAAGGCCTGGCCGAAGGCAATGCTGTCGACTACCTGATCAAGACCCTCAGCACCGCCAAGCCCCACAGCATCACCATCGCCATGCTCGGCCCACAGACCAACCTGGCGCTGGCATTGACCCAGGCTCCTGACATTACCCAAGGCATCAAGGAAGTGGTGGTAATGGGCGGCGCGCACTTCAATGGCGGCAATATCACGCCGGTGGCTGAGTTCAACCTGTTCGCCGACCCGATAGCGGCCGAGATCGTACTCAAGAGTGGCGTCAAGCTGACCTACCTGCCGCTGGACGTGACCCACAAGGTGCTGACCAGCGAGGCGCGCCTGAAAAAGATCGCGGACATCAAGAACAACGCGAGCAAGGTCGTCGGCGATATTCTCAATGAATACGTCAAGGGTGACATGGAGCACTACGGCATCCCAGGTGGCCCGGTGCACGACGCCACCGTGATTGCTTACCTGCTCAAGCCTTCTCTGTTCAGTGGGCGTCAGGCCAATATGGTGGTGGACAGCCGCGAAGGACCGACCTTCGGCCAGACCATCGTCGACTGGTATGACGGCCTGAAGCAGGAAAAGAATGTGTTCTGGGTTGAGAACGGCGATGCCCAGGGCTTCTTCGATCTGTTGACCGAGCGCTTGGCACGCCTGAAGTAATGCAGTTGCCGGTTGGCGCTCGCCGGCCGGTTCTTAATCGCGCTCGGGGTCGTGTGCACCCCGGTAATCGGTCGGGTATTTCTCGAATATCTGGCCGATGAATGCCTGTGCGGCTTGGGTGCCGAGTTCCTTGACCAGCAGGTCGATGCCAATGATCGCCAATTCTTCCGGGCTTCCGGGGCTGTAGGAGCTCTGTCCTTGGTGCCATTTGGCTTTGATATCGGCTTGAAGGGTTACGGTACTCATGGGCGGCTCACGATCTGAAAAGTGCTGGGCAGTGCGCTGAAACTCGGTTCTTGCGGGCGCAGTTAACCATTTTGCGCAGGGTTTGGCACTGCTACTTAGGCATGAGGGGGTGGCTGTGCGACACTGGTCGCCTGTCTAACTGCCGGGGACACCAGGTGCAGATCGATTTGAATAACCCCGAAAGCCTGACGCTGGTGGCCGTGCGCCAATTGATCGCCAGTGCCAGCGACGATGAACATACCCAGTTGCGCGTGACCAAGAGCGGTATCGCCTATATCTCATCGGGCAAAGCGGTGGGTGGCGTTGATATTGATGGGTTGCTGTTTCGTCTGGAAACGTGGGCCAAGGGCTCTGGGTATGTAGGCAATGTGGCGGCCAGCGACGAAGTCTGGGTCATGCAGATTTTCAATGCGCTGAAGGAGAACTGGCCGACGCCACGGTTTGACTACATTGATATCTACTGAGTACGTTCATATCTGGTCACGATTGGCCGGGCGAATGCCCGCTCTGAGTCAGGCAGACTTGCCCGCAGGCGATTTACGTCTTGAAACCAATCCGTCTGACGGCTGTCGCACGATCTCTGTTCATTTTTTATCATAGGAGGCTTCATGCCTTGGAAGCTCGCATCATTCGGTACTTTGTTGGCAGCACTCGCGTTGGCGGGTTGCAGCACCCCAGGTGCCTCTGAGCCAGCCAAAGACGCCGCCACGGCCGACACCGGCCATAGCCGCTGTGAGTCGAAGGCCGCCGAGTTCGCGATTGGCCAGAAAGCCTCGCCCCAACTGCTGGAGCAGGCGCGCGCCCGTGCCGGTGCGCAGAATGCACGGATCCTCAAGCCCAACGATATGATCACCCTGGAATACCGCTCCGACCGCCTGAACCTGAACACCGACGACAACCTGGTGATCACGCGGGTCAATTGCGGCTGACAGCCTCCGGGTTTTTGCGCCACCCATAAAAAACCCCGTCACATGGACGGGGTTTTTTTAGCTCAGCGGAGAATTACTCGCCGCGAACCTGTGCAGCTTGCATACCCTTTTGGCCTTTCTCAGCCACGAAGGAAACGGTTTGGCCTTCTTTCAGGCTTTTGAAACCGTCGCTTTCGATAGCTTTGAAGTGTACGAACAGGTCGTCACCGCCACCTTGAGGAGTGATGAAGCCGAAGCCTTTTTCATCGTTGAACCATTTAACGGTGCCGGTTTGGCGATTAGACATGGTGTATCTCCAAGAAACATATATTTTCAGTAGTGCTGTGCTGCTCAGGCCAACTGGGCACACCGGGCTATCATAGTCGAAATGTTCGACTTGGGAGCCCCCCCAAGGCATTGTTTGCGAGTCAATAGCGTTGCGTTTACTACCTGAATCGGCTGAAAGCCCCGATCTACGGGGCTTTTGTGCGAAATATAAGCTGGTAAAAAAAGCCGTAAAAGCTGCGTAATTTGTGAGAAATGGCAGTTTTCGAGGTGTTTTTCCAGCAAAACAGCCGTCTGATCAGGGGTGAATATTACTTTTTCTTCACGACCTTGCACGACGAAATAGCCGCGACTGCCTTGTTTTTAAGGTTCGGGCTGGCGTTCTGGTTGGTCATCAGCTCTTTGATCTCGGCCGTGCTCAATTCGGCGTTGATTTTGTCCGCGCCGCATTGGCAATGTTCTTTGGCGGTTTTGACGTCCACATTTTGGCTGGCGGCAGAGGTGCAGTCTTTAACGAAGCTGTCACGGGCACCGGCTGGCCAGTTGGAAGGCGCAGCTGCTTGTGCGCCAAGGGAAAGGAGGCTCAGGGTAGCGGCGAGAGCGAGGGTCGAGGTAAAACGCATCATGGGATGCTCCTTTGGGTCGAGGACGAACAGCGATTCTCAGTGGGTTTGAGGCGTCGCGTACAGCTCAAGTTCACTTTTACCGCTATAAAGGCTGGAATTTGTCTTTACGTCGGATGGCGCCGGCGCGATGACCGTTCATCTGTGCTAGCATCAGCCACCTGGCTATTCCCGGGCGCGCCATTTGCCGCCTTGCCATGTTCCTTTTGTTCACTCCAGTCACTCTGGTTCGATTATCGGTTTGCCGAAAGGCTCCTGCCGCTGTAAGGCAGGCGTTCGTTGCTGAACGGCCTGGTGTTGGATCTTGTACTGGCTCATCCCAACCCACGTGACCTTTGGTAGGGGTCACCACTAGGAGAGGAGGCGCCATGCCAACTATTACTCTTCCCGATGGCAGTCAACGTTCATTCGATCATTCGGTTTCCGTCGCCGAGGTCGCCGCATCCATTGGTGCCGGCCTGGCCAAGGCCACCGTGGCCGGCAAGGTCGACGGCAAGCTGGTCGACGCCAGCGACCTGATTACCTCCGACGCCAGCCTGCAGATCATCACGCCCAAGGATCAAGAGGGGCTGGAGATCATTCGTCACTCTTGCGCGCACCTGATTGGCCACGCGGTCAAGCAGTTGTACCCCACCGCGAAAATGGTGATCGGCCCGGTCATTGACGAAGGTTTCTATTACGACATCGCCTACGAGCGTCCTTTTACGCCGGACGACCTGGCCGCCATCGAACAGCGCATGCACGCGCTGATCGAAAAAGATTACGACGTCATCAAGAAAGTCACCCCGCGCGCCGAAGTGATCGACGTGTTTACTGCGCGTGGCGAAGACTACAAGCTGCGCCTGGTAGAAGACATGCCGGACGAACAGGCCATGGGCCTGTATTACCATGAAGAATACGTCGACATGTGCCGTGGCCCGCACGTACCGAATACGCGTTTCCTCAAGTCGTTCAAGCTGACCAAGCTGTCCGGTGCCTACTGGCGCGGCGATGCCAAGAACGAGCAACTGCAGCGGATCTACGGCACCGCCTGGGCTGACAAGAAGCAGCTGGCGGCCTACATCCAGCGCATCGAAGAAGCCGAGAAACGCGACCACCGCAAGATCGGCAAGCGCCTGAACCTGTTTCACCTCCAGGAAGAAGCGCCGGGCATGGTGTTCTGGCACCCGAACGGCTGGACCCTGTACCAGGTGCTTGAACAGTACATGCGCAAGGTGCAGCGTGAGAACGGCTACCTGGAGATCAAGACTCCTCAGGTTGTTGACCGTAGCCTGTGGGAGAAATCCGGGCACTGGGCCAACTACGCCGACAATATGTTCACCACCCAGTCGGAAAACCGCGACTACGCCATCAAGCCGATGAACTGCCCTTGCCACGTGCAGGTGTTCAACCAGGGCTTGAAGAGCTACCGCGAGTTGCCGATGCGCCTGGCCGAGTTCGGTGCCTGCCACCGTAACGAGCCATCGGGTGCATTGCACGGCATCATGCGCGTACGCGGCTTCACCCAGGACGACGCACACATCTTCTGCACCGAAGAACAGATGCAGGCGGAGTCCGCTGCATTTATCAAGCTGACCATGGACGTTTATCGCGATTTCGGTTTTACCGAAGTCGAAATGAAGCTGTCCACTCGTCCGGAAAAGCGCGTCGGTTCCGACGAGCTATGGGACCGCGCCGAAGCGGCACTCGCCGCTGCGCTAGACAGCGCGGGCCTTGCGTACGATCTGCAACCGGGTGAGGGCGCGTTCTACGGGCCTAAAATCGAGTTCTCGCTGAAAGATTGCCTTGGCCGTGTCTGGCAATGTGGTACCTTGCAGCTCGATTTTAACCTGCCGATCCGTCTGGGAGCCGAATACGTCTCCGAAGACAACAGCCGTAAACACCCGGTCATGTTGCACCGGGCGATCCTTGGCTCGTTCGAACGGTTCGTCGGGATCCTGATCGAGCACTACGAGGGTGCGTTCCCCGCGTGGCTGGCTCCGACCCAGGCAGTGATCATGAATATCACTGATAAACAGGCAGATTTTGCCGCTGAAGTTGAAAAAACTCTCAACGAAAGCGGATTTCGTGCCAAGTCCGACTTGAGAAATGAAAAGATCGGCTTTAAAATCCGCGAGCATACTTTGCTCAAGGTTCCCTATCTTTTGGTTATCGGAGATCGGGAAGTCGAGATGCAGACTGTCGCTGTGCGTACTCGTGAAGGTGCTGACCTGGGCTCGATGCCCGTCGCCCAGTTCGCTGAGTTCCTCGCGCAAGCGGTTTCCCGGCGTGGTCGCCCAGATTCGGAGTAATTATTATTAAGCGTGAAATGAGACAAGATAAACGAGCTGCACCGAAAGCCCCGATCAACGAGAATATCTCGGCACGCGAGGTTCGGTTAATTGGCGCTGACGGCGAGCAGATTGGCATCGTCTCGATTGATGAAGCGCTTCGTATCGCTGAAGAGTCCAAATTGGACCTGGTGGAAATTTCCGCCGACGCAGTCCCGCCTGTTTGCCGGGTGATGGACTACGGCAAGTCGATCTTCGAAAAGAAGAAGCAGATTGCTGCGGCGAAGAAGAACCAGAAGCAGATTCAAGTAAAAGAAATCAAGTTTCGTCCAGGGACGGAGGAAGGGGATTACCAGGTAAAACTGCGCAACCTGGTACGTTTCCTGAGTGATGGGGACAGGGCCAAGGTATCCTTGCGATTCCGCGGCCGTGAGATGGCCCACCAGGAGCTGGGGATGGAACTCCTCAAGCGGGTTGAAGCTGACCTGCTCGAGTACGGTTCGGTCGAACAGCATCCTAAGATGGAAGGACGCCAGCTGATCATGGTCATCGCCCCGAAAAAGAAGAAGTAATCAACAGGGCACGGCAGGCCTTCTGATTATGTTTATCAACTGAATGCGGAGTATCCGAACATGCCAAAGATGAAGACTAAAAGTGGTGCTGCTAAGCGGTTTCTGAAAACTGCTAACGGTATCAAGCACAAGCACGCTTTCAAGAGCCACATCCTGACCAAAATGTCGACCAAGCGTAAGCGTCAACTGCGCGGTAGCAGCTTGCTGCATCCGTCTGACGTGGCAAAAGTCGAGCGCATGCTGCGCCTTCGTTAATTTTTGGATCAAGACTAGAGGAAGTAACTCATGGCTCGTGTAAAGCGTGGCGTCATTGCCCGTAAACGTCACAAAAAAATTCTGAAACTTGCTAAAGGCTACTACGGCGCACGCTCACGCGTATTCCGTGTTGCCAAGCAAGCGGTAATCAAGGCAGGCCAATACGCCTACCGTGACCGTCGTCAGAAAAAACGTCAGTTCCGCGCTCTGTGGATCGCTCGTATCAACGCTGGTGCTCGTGTTAACGGTCTGTCCTACAGCCGTTTCATTGCTGGCCTGAAAAAAGCGTCCATCGAGATCGACCGTAAGGTTCTGGCTGATCTGGCAGTGAACGAAAAAGCGGCGTTTGCTGCGATTGTCGAGAAAGCTAAAGCCACCTTGGCTTAAGTACCCCCGACAGTCACCCTGGGTTACTCTGTAGCCCAAGGTGTTAAACGTCTTAAATAGGGGAAGAGCCTTCAAGCTCTTCCCCTATTTTGTATCTGGAGTCTGTACATGGAAAACCTGGACGCGCTCGTCGCTCAAGCTCTTGAGGCTGTGCAAAGCGCTGAAGATATCAATGCCCTGGAGCAAATCCGGGTTCACTACCTTGGCAAGAAGGGTGAATTGACTCAGGTGATGAAGACCCTGGGAAATTTGCCGGCTGAAGAGCGTCCGCAAGTCGGTGCGCTGATCAACGTTGCCAAGGAGCGTGTCACAGAGGTTCTCAATGCGCGCAAGGCGTCGCTCGAGGAGGCCGATCTTGCGGCCAAGCTCGCCGCCGAGTCCATTGACGTGACCCTGCCTGGCCGTGGCCAGGCTTCGGGCGGTCTGCATCCGATTACCCGGACTCTGGAACGTATCGAGCAGTTCTTCACTCACATCGGCTACGGCATCGCCGAAGGCCCTGAGGTCGAAGACGACTATCACAACTTCGAGGCGCTCAACATCCCCGGCCATCACCCGGCCCGGTCGATGCACGATACCTTCTATTTCAATGCGAACATGCTGTTGCGCACCCATACCTCGCCGGTACAGGTCCGCACCATGGAATCGCAGAAGCCGCCGATCCGCATCGTCTGCCCAGGCCGTGTGTACCGTAGCGACTCCGATATCACCCACTCGCCGATGTTCCACCAGGTCGAAGGCCTGCTGGTTGATCGCGATATCAACTTCGCCGACCTCAAGGGCACCATCGAAGAGTTCCTGCGGGTGTTCTTCGAGAAAGAGTTGGCGGTGCGTTTCCGTCCATCGTTCTTCCCGTTCACCGAGCCGTCCGCTGAAGTCGACATGGAATGTGTGATGTGCAGCGGTAAAGGCTGCCGCGTCTGCAAGCAGACGGGTTGGTTGGAAGTGATGGGCTGCGGCATGGTTCACCCCAACGTGCTGCGCATGTCCGGGATCGACCCGGAAGAGTTCTCGGGCTTTGCCTTCGGCATGGGCGTTGAGCGTCTGGCCATGCTGCGTTACGGCGTGAACGACTTGCGTCTGTTCTTCGACAACGACTTGCGGTTCCTCGCGCAATTTCGCTAGTCGTAACGAATCTTTAGGAGAGCAGGATGAAATTCAGTGAACAATGGCTGCGTGGCTGGGTAAGCCCGCAGGTAAATCGCGACGAGCTGGTTGCTCGTCTGTCGATGGCCGGCCTTGAGGTCGATAGCGTTACCCCGGCTGCTGGCGTATTCAGTGGCGTGGTTGTGGGCGAGGTGCTGAGCACCGAGCAGCATCCTGACGCCGACAAGTTGCGTGTATGCCAGGTCAGCAATGGCACGGAAACCTTCCAGGTCGTGTGCGGAGCGCCCAACGTGCGTCCGGGCCTGAAGATCCCGTTCGCCATGATCGGTGCCGAACTGCCGGGTGACTTCAAGATCAAGAAAGCCAAGCTGCGCGGTGTCGAGTCCAACGGGATGCTGTGCTCCCAGGCTGAACTGCAGGTAGGCGAGGGCAACGATGGCCTGATGGAGCTGCCGGCCGACGCGCCTGTGGGCCAGGACATTCGTGCCTATTTGGAACTGGAAGACGCCAGCATCGAGGTTGACCTGACCCCGAACCGTGGCGACTGCCTGTCCCTGGCGGGCCTGGCGCGTGAAGTGGGCGCGCTGTACGACGTCCCGGTCACCCGGCCCGTGATTACCGCCGTCCCTGCGGTGCACGACGAAGTCCGCCCGATTGAGGTGCTGGCGCCAAACGCGTGCCCTCGTTACCTGGGCCGTGTGATCCGCAACGTCGACCTGTCCAAGCCCACCCCGCTATGGATGGTTGAGCGCCTGCGTCGCGCTGACGTGCGCAGCATCGACGCTGCCGTCGACATCACCAACTATGTGATGATCGAGCTGGGCCAACCACTGCACGCGTTCGATCTCGCCGAAATCAATGGCGGCATCCGTGTGCGCATGGCAGAAGAAGGCGAGAAGCTGGTATTGCTTGACGGCCAGGAAGTAACGCTACGGGCTGACACCCTGGTAATCGCCGACCATTCCCGCGCCCTGGCGATTGCTGGCGTGATGGGGGGTGAGCACAGCGGCGTGTCCTCGACCACGCGTGACATCTTCCTTGAGAGCGCATTCTTCGACCAGATCGCCATCGCTGGCAAGGCCCGTTCCTACGGCCTGCATACCGATGCGTCGCACCGTTATGAGCGTGGCGTAGACTGGCAGCTCGCCCGTGAAGCCATGGAGCGCGCCACTGGCCTGCTGCTGGACATCACCGGTGGCGAAGCCGGCCCGATTACCGAGGCCGTGAGCGAACAGCATCTGCCGTCCGTTGCACCTATCACCCTGCGTGCCAAGAGTGTCGAGCAAATGCTCGGCCTGGTGATTGAGCCTGCTGAGATTGAGCGACTTCTGTCGGCTCTCGGCCTGGGTATTTCCGCAGGCGGGGAAGGGCAGTGGCGCGTTGAAGTGCCAAGCCATCGTTTCGATATCAGCCTGGAAGTCGACCTGATCGAAGAACTTGCCCGCCTGTACGGCTACAACCGTCTACCGGTTCGTTACCCGCAAGCACGCCTGGCACCGCAACCCAAGGCGGAGGCGCGTGCACACCTGCCTGAGCTGCGTCGTCTGCTGGTTGCCCGTGGTTACCAGGAAGCCGTGACCTACAGCTTCATCGATCCGAAGCAGTTCGAACTGTTCAACCCCGGTGTCGAGCCGTTGTTGTTGGCCAATCCGATTTCCAACGACATGGCCGCCATGCGTTCGTCCCTGTGGCCGGGCCTGGTGAAAGCGCTTTCCCACAACCTGAATCGTCAGCAGGATCGCGTGCGCATGTTCGAAAGCGGCCTGCGTTTTGTCGGCCAACTGGACGGTTTGAAGCAGGAACCGATGCTGGCCGGTGTAGTGTGCGGTAGCCGTCTGCCGGAAGGCTGGGCACAAGGTCGTGATGCGGTGGACTTCTTCGACGTCAAGGCTGACGTGGAAGCCGTATTGGGTTTTGCCGGTGCATTGGGTGATTTCACCTTCGTTCCAGGCAACCACCCGGCGCTGCACCCTGGCCAGACCGCGCGTATCGAGCGCGAAGGTCGCCTGGTAGGCTTCGTCGGCGCCATTCACCCGGAACTGTCGAAAACCCTCGGCCTTGACCGTCCGGTCTTCGTCTTTGAGTTGGTCCTGGCGGAAGTCGCTTCGGGCAAGATGCCTAAATTCAGCGAGCTGTCGCGCTTCCCTGAAGTGCGTCGAGACCTGGCCCTGATCGCCGACCGCGAAGTCGCCGCCACTGCCGTCCTGGATGTAATCCGTGAAAATGCAGGGGAATGGCTGACAGACCTCAGGCTATTTGACGTCTATCAGGGTAAAGGCATTGATCCGCATAGAAAAAGCCTTGCAGTTGGCTTGACCTGGCAGCATCCATCGCGCACTCTTAATGACGATGAGGTGAACACCACGACACAAAATATCCTCACCTCGCTCGAACAAAGGTTAAACGCCACGTTAAGGAAGTGACGTATGGGGGCTTTGACGAAAGCTGAGATGGCGGAACGTCTGTACGAAGAGTTGGGTCTGAACAAGCGCGAGGCCAAGGAATTGGTTGAGCTGTTTTTTGAAGAAATCAGACACGCTCTGGAAGACAATGAACAGGTCAAATTGTCCGGTTTCGGAAATTTTGACCTGCGGGACAAACGCCAGCGGCCTGGCCGCAATCCAAAAACGGGAGAAGAAATCCCGATCACGGCTCGCCGTGTGGTCACCTTTCGTCCAGGGCAGAAGTTGAAGGCCCGAGTTGAGGCTTATGCTGGAACCAAGTCATAACGACGAGCTACCCGTCATCCCAGGCAAACGCTACTTCACCATTGGTGAAGTCAGCGAGCTATGTGCGGTAAAACCGCACGTGCTGCGCTACTGGGAGCAGGAGTTTCCTCAACTCAACCCCGTCAAGCGTACCGGGAACCGTCGGTATTATCAGCGCCAGGATGTGCTGATGATCCGACAGATCCGTGCGTTGCTGTATGACCAGGGGTTCACCATCAGCGGCGCCCGCCAGCGCATGTCCGGTGATGAAGCCAAAGACGACACCACCCAATACAAGCAACTGATCCGCCAGATGATCTCCGAACTCGAAGATGTGCTGGTGGTGTTGAAGAAATGATTCAAGCTTTTAAAATACTTCCACATTTCAAAAGCTTGCGGTATATTCCTGATCGCTTCGTTGCGAAGCGAACCCAGTAACACGCCTAGTCGGGGCGTAGCGCAGTCCGGTAGCGCACTAGCATGGGGTGCTAGGGGTCGAGTGTTCGAATCACTCCGTCCCGACCATATTTTTCAATGACTTAGCCCAATCTGAAAAGATTGGGCTTTTTCATGTCTATAAAATACCCCCACATTTACCCCCACATTTTTTTATTTCATCACGCCTGTGACGATCGCTACGTAATGATGACTTGCTGCTAGCTACCCACCGATACCAACGACTCCAAAATGACGCTCTCTGGAGCGCCAGTCTCTCGGCACTCGTCGGGAATTAGTAGTGATGACCGGTGATCGCAGTAGTGGCAGTGGCAATTTGCCTCTGTGTCGGTGGCTTCTTGGTGAAAACGCAGATAGTGTATTCATTTTCGCACCAAAAATAGGCCGTAGTACCACAGGAATGGCCTTTAGGTGCTATATGAAGATATGTCCTAGACCCTTCGCTAGTTATTCGAACTGACAGCGGAGGACGGTTTTTAGTGTACGGATAGAAGCGCTGGTAGAGGGAAGAGATGAGCCAGGTATCGATGGTCGGGGAGTTGGTTCATTCCGACACGTTTCCCGGCATTGGCAAATTGTCGCGATTGAATCATGAGAGCGGCGAGTGTGAAGTTGTCTTCTTTGAGTCCCCCCTGAACCCAGAGGCGCGAAGGGTCGGAGTTAACCGAGATGAGTTGAGAAAGGCCCCCCTCTATGAGGAGGCTATAGTCTATTGCCGAGATTCACCTACAGGAATTTGGCGCCGTGGTCGGTACGGAGGGGCGCGACCATTTGGTCGGCATCTCGTGATTTTTCGCGTCGAGGATAATGACCAGACCGTTCTGAGTATTGACGATATCTATTGTCTGAATTTGGGGGCGTCAGGTCTGCTTGACCCTTCGGCCTTCCTGGCGAACCGCGCCAACGACGCTCCCTTTTTCTGCTCTCTGCGCCATGATTTCTTCGCGGCCTATATTGAGCAGCGCGCAGCATGTCGTTCTATCGGTGCGATTACGAGCAGCAGTGTGGAGTTGGAGCCACACCAGATTGCTGTAGTCAGGCGGGTACTTCAGGACCCTTCCCCCAAGTACTTGTTGGCGGATGAGGTGGGCTTGGGCAAGACAATTGAGGCCGGTCTGATCATTCGGGAGCACGTACTAGAAAGAAAGCGTGCAGCCAACGTGTTGATTGCCGTACCCGCTGCCTTGCTTGGCCAGTGGCACGCGGAATTGGTGGGGCGCTTTCATTTGGGCGAGGTGATATCCCTAAAGAGCAAACCACATCAGCTGATTCGGGTTTGCAGTCACGAACAATTGGAAGAGGCCTTGCTCGATGGGCAGCCTAGCCTGCTTGTTGTAGATGAGGCGCACCAGTTGGCGCCGTTGGCCTGGTCTACCGATGCATCTCTAAGCGCTCGGTTCCGGGTATTGGCAAAAGCCTGCCAAGCAGCCGAAGCGACTTTATTGCTATCGGGCACCCCGTTGAATGGGAATGAAAGGAATTTTCTGGCGATGTTGCATTGCCTGAGCCCTGAGGCGTACGAACTTTCTGAGATGGGGGTACGACGCTTTATCACCCGGGTGGAGCAGCGAGAATGGCTCGGAGGGTTGCACAGCGCTCTGACTCCGGGAAACTCCAACGCTGCCTTGGAGCAGATTCTGCAGGACCTGGGAAGCAAGTTCCCTGAGGATCAGGGGTTGCAGGATCGAATCAATAGTTTGCTGCCATTGGTGGATCTTTTTGCCGATGAAACCGGTGTACGACGCGAGCAAGAAGTTATCGCGTTGCGAAAATTCATTGGTGAGAATTACCGCTTGCACCAACGTATGCTCCGCAATCGTCGCGAGATGGGGCACCTAGCGCAGTTGTTCCCTGGGTTGGCCGGATTGCGGCGGAGTTACTGGCATATGGATCCACGAGTCGCGCCACTGGACATGTTGTTGGAGGAATATCGCAGCCTAGCTAGCAGAGATCCTGACAACTACCAGGCGATGAGTCCGCAGCAGTACCTAGAATGGGTAGACGATCTCTTGGTCAGCCCATTGTTAGTCGAACGCCGTGCCACGCAGGCGAGCACGACTCGATGGTCAACACTGCAAGCGACTGAGCGAGAGTTCCTTGCTGACATTTCCAGGCAGGCCTTGCGTGAGCAAGAGTGCAAGGATCGCAGCTTGTTTGAGAGTGTGGGTGCCTGGTTGGCTGAAAACGCCGGCGGTAAAGTCGTCGTGTTCTGCGGCGATTGTGGGGTCGCCGAACATGTATTTGCGGTGTTGAAGGATTCTCTGACTGTGGATGTAGAGCTCTATATCCCAGGGGGAGAGTTACAGTTCTTACAATCGAGCGGATCCGTACGGGTATTAGTTTGTGATCAGGGAGGAGAAGATGGGTTGAATTTACACGGTGGGCGGAGGCTCGCCGTGCATTACAGTTTGCCAAGATCTTTCAGTCGGATCGAGCAACGACTCGGACGCTTGAACCGATACAGTGCAAACTTGCCTGGTGTTCGGCCTGTGGAAAGTCTGGCTCTGCTTTCCGATCACGACGGGCTGTTCCGCAGGTGGCTGGATTTACTGGATAGTTCGGTGGGACTGTTCAGCCAGACGGTAGCGAGCCTGCAGTATGTGCTGGAAGAACACATTGAGCAGGCTTGGGAAACCGTTGCGCAATCGGGGGATGAGGCATTGCTGGTCAGTGCCATGCATCTAGGCGGCGAAAATGGGGTGCTTGCACGTGAGCGTCGCCGGGTCAAGGTGCAGGAGGAGTTGCTGGCGCTGGATGAAGATGTCGCAAACGCCAGCCAGTTTGCCGAGCAAATTGCCCACGCAGACGAAGTCGCCGAAGAGCAGATCGGGCGGATGTGTACTTGGATGACCCGTGGCCTAAGTTTCAAGCTAGTGGGAAGTCTGAATGGGCTGTTCAAACTGGGCTTCGCATTTGATCCCATCGCTCACGGCGGGCGTACCTTGGTGGATGTGCAGACCTTTATCGAAGGCTGTATCACCGGCATCGATCCAGACAGCGGTAACCCTCCATATACCGCGTCCATGAGCTTTTCCAGGCAGCAGGTATCAGGTCAGGCCGGAGCGTACCCGTTCCGATACGGTCAGCCATTCGTGGATTCGATCTATGACTTGACTATGGGGGATTCCCGGGGAGCAACAAGTGCATTTTTGCGGGTTCTGGACAACAGCAGTTTGCAGGCCCCGAAGGTTTTCTTCCGTCTCAACTGGCTGGTGTCTGCTACAGGATTGAACTGCACACGGCAGGCGCAGATCATCGGAGATGAGTTACTTGCCCCCGCAATTTATGGCCATTGGCTGACTGAAGATGGCAGCCTTGTAACATCCGAGAGTACCTTAAGATCCCTAGAGTGGCCCTATAAGAAACCAGCGAAAGGAGTTATCCGGGACCTGAATCTGCGCCATGACGTCTGGCCTGAACTAGAGTTCCTTTTGCCGGCGAGCGAGTGGAAACGTTTGGTTCTGAACATTGCTGAATTGAGTCGTCAGCAAGTCAGGAGTAACGCGCGCGGAGCGCAGAATTTAGCGTTTGAACCGCAGTTGCACCTTATGTCGATACATGCCCAAATTTTGTGTTCGAAAAATTTGCTGGAGAAGGCATGAAGCAGGCCGACTGGAATGCATTACAGAGAGCCTTGCTGTCTCCCGGGGAGACGCACGATGGGACCGTTGTCGAACCGTTCTTCCGACGTCTACTGGCGGTGATCAGAGACTCAAAGGCCGGTTATGCCGATCGCGCTTTAGCTTGCCGGGATGTATTTGGCTGCGCCCAGGCACATGGTGTCGCCCATTTGGCGCTACAACTCCCTACCGGCTCCGTTTCAGCGGAGCACTTGGCCCGTGCTGGACTGATCCAGGATCCTTTAACACTCCAAGTGCGACTGGATCAAACTCTGGAGGAGCCTGAGTTGGCAGTTTATAGGCGCCAGCGTCGCCGATACCTGCAGCAAATACCCATGGACGTGGCGCTCAGTGGCGCTTTGGAGAATGCGGGGTTTAGTCGCTATAACGGACGCGGTCAGCAAGCTGCGGTACGCACTCTGCTAACCTCGCCCGCGGATAGTACGGTCATAGTTAATTTACCGACTGGCTGCGGAAAAACTCTCGCTATTCAGGCGATGAGCCTGTTCGCCTATCGGCAGAAACTAGTACTCGTTGTTGTGCCAACTGTTGGCCTAGCGATCGAGCAGGCTCAGCGCGCTGGCGAAGTGCTGAAGGCTGCCGGCTCCGATCATGGAGGTAGTTATTTCTGGACTGGCGGACAAGCGGATGAGGAGCGTAAGCAGATACGCGAGCGTATGCTAGCCGGTACTCAACGTCTGTTGTTTTGTGCGCCAGAGTCGGTCATCACGGCACTTCGCCCCGTTTTGTTTCAATTAGCACAGCATGGTCTGCTGGGGGCCATGGTGATCGACGAAGCACACCTGGTTGATCATTGGGGAGCAGAATTTCGTCCAGAGTTTCAGTTGCTTGCTCCCTTGTTCCACTCCCTCAGAGAGCATTCATCAAGCGCCATTCGTACCCTGCTTATGTCGGCTACTTTCAGCGCCTCAACCCTAGAGTTGTTGAAAGACTCCTTCGTTCCTGATGGCTCTCAAGCCATTGAGGTCAACGGTAGTTTTTTGCGTCCCGAGACAAACTTCAATGTACGGAAGACTTCAGGGGAGCAAGAGCACCGGAATGCTGTGCTTGAAATGTTATGGCGTTTGCCTCGCCCGCTCATCCTCTACACAACAACACGAGAGGACGCCGAAAACTGGTGGCAAACGCTGATTGCACAGGGGTTTAGTCGGGTCGGGCTGTTCCATGGGGAGACCGACATATCATCCCGCAAGCTCCTGATTGATCAGTGGCAAGGCAATGCTCTGGACATTATGGTTGCGACCTCTGCGTTCGGTGTGGGCATGGACAAGAGCGATGTGCGTTCAGTGTTACATGCGGCAGTGCCAGAGAATATGGATCGCTTCTATCAAGAGGCCGGCCGCGGAGGGCGTGATGGCAACGCTTGCTGGTCCTGGCTAATTTTTCATCCAGCACAGGTTGTGGTGGCGGAACGTTTGTCGAAGGCGAAACTTATTTCTACTGGATTGGGACTGGCCCGCTGGAAGATGTTACTTCAGAGCCGTCAGCGTAAAGGCAATAGCTACTTCACTATCTCCCTAACGGCATTGCACCGGGACCTACAACGTCACAGCGAAGGTAATGAGGATTGGAATATGCGCACGCTGCTGCTGATGCAGCGCGCCGGGTTAATTCGCCTGTGTTATGCGCCGCCTGAAGCCCCTCTCTTCGAGGGCGCTCCTATAGAAGAGCATACGACGCTGCGGAGCCAGTATTTTGAACAGTATTTCAATCGTATTGGCGTGCAAATCTTGAACGATGCGCACATGTCCGAGGATGTATGGCAGCAGTATGTTGAGCCGCAGCGTTGTCGAGAAAAGCAGGCAAGAGCAATCGGATTCGCAAGCTTGCGCAATTGGTTGAATGATCCACAGCGGCCGCTATGCCGGCAGTTGGAAGAGTTCTATCGACCGGGGAGTATTGCACCTGAACGCAGTTGCGGCGGTTGCCCCGGATGTCGGGCCCAAGGGCGAGGCGCCTTCACACCAACGCTGAGTACCGTATTTCACCTGAACGGGTTGCCACCGATTTCGCTGCCGAGGTGGATGCCGCCATCGCAAGTGCTACGCCTTCGATATCGGCCAGAAACCTATCGTAGCGTCGAGCCGCGAGTGTTACTGCATAACTGGCGGAGATGGTTGGCGGAACTTCTGCGTAGCGGACAGGTGCAGGCGATTCGCGCCAGTCGTCCCTTGCTGAATGAATTGAAGCAGGCTGCTGAACTGAAAGCTCTTCCGTTCTGGTGCGCCTTGGAGCCAGGGGACAGTGCCGGGCACTGGATTGAGTTAGTACTGCTAATGCCTGGCGAAAACCACCTGCCGTCAGTGGGTATGGATGATCCGGCACAATTAATCGTTGCGCCCGAGACAGTGGCTGATCCGCTTCACCCATATCGGAGTTGGTGGGAGTGTGACCCGCAAAGCAGGATTCTGGACGAGTTTGTAAAGGATTTATAAGTATGTCGATGGTAAACAATGCCCATGCGGGCAGCAGTCTAGTACTGCTAAACCTGATTGACCGGGTGCTGATACGTAGAGGTAAGCCGGTAGCACGTAGCGAGTTATTAGAAATTTTGCGGCCGGACTTGCTTCCCAAAAGCGAGAACGGGGCAAAGCGCTTTGAGTGGAATTTGGATTTCTGGCTGGAGGAAGGACTTTGGCCGCAGGATGGTTTGGGACAGATTTCCGCGCCGGCCGGAGCTACCGAGCAAAACATTGCTCATAGGGTTTTGGCGTTGCTCGTAGACAATCTAAATTCGCAGTCCGAGCAGGAAATCTTAGATGGGACACGCAGTGAGCCCTTCTTCCGAGCTATGACCTGCCTACTGGCGCAGCGTCGCTATGTCTTTATGGGCGGCGGAACGGTGAGTGTCTCAAACGTCGCTGAGGCAGTGAACAGTTGGTTGTCAGGAAGAGGGATGAATGAAAGTAACGAGCGCTCCACGTTTCTGGCTTATGGGGAGTTCCTAGGGTTCCTAGAACCGTTTGATAAGGGCTACATCGTCGATCCCACTCTGGCAATCGAGCCCTATCTAGGGAAACTCTGAAAAAAACTTTCTGATTTGGCAAAATACCGCGACCCCACCCACCGAGTTTCCCGATGAAGCA
>NZ_JBXAFK010000063.1:4393-37793 GCF_058793055.1 Pseudomonas sp. MPR-R2A5 | reverse complement strand
TTGAACTGCGTGGTGTACTTGCTCATGAAAACGCCCCAGAAATTGGATGGGTGTCCAACTTCTGGGGCGCACTTCACAGTGCGGACTTCTTTGTAAACCTTCCCCCAGAAAAGCTTCACCATGACCGGCAAAACCCAATCCACCTCGAAAATCGCGCAGATTCTCTTCGGCCTGCTGGCCTACGTCAGCCTGGGCATCGGGCTGGTGGCGATTGTCGTGCCGGGTTTGCCCACCACCGAATTCATCCTCCTGGCCGCCTGGGCCGCGACCAAAAGCTCGCCACGCCTGAGTGCCTGGCTGGAAAACCACCGCCTGTTCGGACCGATCCTGTTCAACTGGCGCAACGGCAAGATCATCACGCGCCGGGCCAAGTTCAGCGCCACCGTCAGCATGCTGCTGTGCGCCGGGCTGATGCTGGTGATGCTGGATCACGGCTGGCCGGTCTACCTCGCAATCGCCGGGATGAGCCTGGGCAACCTGTGGATCTGGTCACGCCCCGAACGGCTCGCACAGCCCGTGTGACGCCGACTGTAGCCGTTTTCCTACCGCTTATCGCCTACCTCTCATGAATTGATTTGTTACGCCGATGTTTCAGACATAGCGCTGAATGGAATTGGCCTGAATTGCTTGCCCTCCAACACGTTCATTCGCGAGTAAGCCTATGTTCATCAGCCTCTCCATCCGCCTGAAAATCGTGCTGTTGTCCGGCCTTTGCCTGCTGGGGGTGATTGCGCTGGTCGTCAGTATCAATATCTACAACACCCACCAGAACGATCAGTTGGTCAGCGATTCAAGCTCACGAATGCTCACTGCCAGCGTGGAACAACTGCTGCAGGCCAAGGCCGGGGAGCAAGCGGTACAGTTGCAGAAGACCTTTGGCGATAGCCTGGTGGCCCTGACCGCCCTGGCCGACCAGATCAAAGACCTGCGCAACCTCGGGACCAAGCGCTCCCTGGAGGCCGGCGCCCTGCGTGAAGAACTCAACCAGAGCGTAAAAACCGCCTTCGAGCGCAACAACAAGGTGCTGGGTTTCTGGCTGTCGTTCGAACCCAACGGCCTGGATGGCAAGGACAGCGAATTCATCAATGACAAGGCCCGTGTGTCCAACGAAAAAGGCCGCTTCTCCAGCTACTGGAGCCGCGCCGGCGGCGAGGGCTTGAACACGATCATGGTCGAGGATGACCTGAACAAGACCACCCTCACCCTCAACGGTACGCCCTACAACATCTGGTACACCTGCCCACGGGACACCCGTAATACGTGCCTGCTGGACCCGTATGAAGATACGGTGGGCGGCAAACCCGTGCTGATGACCACCATCGCCCAGCCACTGATCGTGGACGGTAAAATGATCGGCGTGGTCGGTGTCGACATCGCCCTCAACACCCTGCAAGCCGCCACCGATGCCGCGCAGCACGACCTGTTCAACGGTGCGGCCCACCTGGAGATTCTCTCCAGCACCGGTCTGATTGCCGCCTACAGTGGCGAGCCGGCCAAGATCGGCAAGAACCTGATCGATACCCTTGGCGCCGAAGGCAAGGAAATCGTGCAACTGCTGGCCAGCGATAACCGCATGATCCGCGAACAGGACGGGACCATTCGCGCCGTGTACCCGGTCAAGCCGATTGCCGACGCCAAAGCCTGGGGCATCGTGATCAAGCTGCCCAAAAGCGTGATGCTGGCCGATAACGTCAAGCTGCAAGCGTTGCTCGACGACGCCCAGGCCAGCGGCACGCTCAAGGCCTTGCTGGTGGCGGCGGCTGCCGGTTTGCTGGGCCTGCTGCTGGTCTGGCTGACCGCCACCGGCGTGACCCGCCCGATCAACAGTGTGGCCGCCATGCTCAAGGACATCGCCAGCGGCGACGGTGACCTGACCCAGCGTCTGGCCTACGCCAAGAAAGATGAACTGGGCGAACTGGTGAACTGGTTCAACCGCTTCCTCGACAAGCTGCAACCGACCATCGCGCAAATCAAGCAAAGCATCACCGAAGCGCGCGGTACGGCTGACCAGTCCTCGGCCATTGCACGCCAGACCAGCGAAGGCATGCAGGTGCAATTCCGCGAAATCGACCAAGTGGCCACCGCCTCCAACGAAATGAGCGCCACCGCCCATGACGTCGCCAACAGCGCCTCGAATGCCGCCAGTGCCGCACGCGGGGCGGACCAGTCGGCGCGTGAAGGCATGTCGATCATCGAGCAAAGTACCCGCGACATCACCACCCTCGCTGAAGAAGTCAGCAAAGCCGTGAGCGAAGTCGAAGCCCTGGCCGTCAACAGCGAGCAGATCGGTTCCGTACTGGAAGTGATCCGCAGCATTGCCGAACAGACCAACCTGCTGGCCTTGAACGCCGCGATTGAAGCCGCACGTGCCGGGGAAAGCGGGCGAGGGTTTGCGGTGGTAGCCGATGAAGTGCGCAACCTGGCCAAACGCACCCAGGACTCGGTCGAGGAAATCCGCCTGGTGATCGAACGCATCCAGAGCGGCACCCGAGGAGTGGTGGCGACCATGCACTCCAGCCAGCACCAGGCCCAGAGCAACGCCGGGCAGATCCATCAGGCAGTGCAGGCCCTGGGCAAGATCAGCGACGCAGTGACGGTAATCAGCGACATGAACCTGCAAATCGCCAGCGCCGCCGAGCAGCAGAGCGCGGTGGCCGAAGAGGTCAATCGCAACGTCTCGGCGATCCGCAGCGTGACCGAGACCCTGACCGAACAGGCCACCGAGTCGGCGGCGGTCAGCAGCCAACTCAACGCATTGGCCAGCCAGCAGATGAAGTTGATGGATCAGTTCAGGGTTTAAAAAACACAACAGGACCCATGTGGGAGGGGGCTTGCCCCCGATGGCTGAGTGTCAGTCAACTTATCTATAAATGACACACCGCTATCGGGGGCAAGCCCCCTCCCACATTTGGATCACACTTGCCTTAAAGACCGGTCCAGGCGCTGACAAACTGCGTCAGGTCTTCTTTAGCTGCCGTACGCGGCGGATTCTGCGGTGTACCCAAATAGAGGAAGCCAATCACTTCCTCATCCGCCGTCAGCCCCAGGCCCTTGGCCACGTGGGCCGAGTACGACAACTCACCCGTGCGCCACACCGCACCAATCCCCTGGGCATAGGCCGCCAGCAGAATGCCGTGGGCTGCACAAGCCGCCGCCAGCAACTGCTCCGATTTCGGCACCTTGAAGTGTTCCTGCAGGCGAGCAATCACCACCACCACCAGCGGCGCGCGCAACGGGCCATTCTGGGCCTTGTCGATCAGCGCTTGCGGTGCGTCGGGGTCCTGCAGGCGCGCGGCTTCGGCCAGCAACGTGCCCATCTGCTCACGGGCGGCGCCTTCGACAGTCAGGAAACGCCAAGGGCGCAACTGGCCATGGTCGGGCGCACGCATGGCGGCGGCGAACAGCACATCGCGCTGCTCCTGGGTCGGTGCAGGCTCCAGCAAGCGCGGCACGGAAACACGGTTGAGCAAAGCGTCGAGAGCCTGCATTGGCCACCTCCAGAAAAAAATGTGCGGTCATTCTAACGGGAATGAATCGGGATGCCATCAAACGATAATTGCTCTTATTCAAACTGCCCCGCCCTGTTAGACTTTGCGACCTGATTTTCAGCCTTCGTCCGGGAAACTCGATGTTCCGTCCGCTATTCCGCCTGTCTGCCGCATTAATGGCCTTGAGCCTGACCGCGTGCGACGACGCCCCGCACTTCACCCAGGCCGAGCCCGGTGAAGCACGAGCCGGCGGCGCGACGACGGTGAACAAACGCGACCAGAACGCGTTCTCCCTGCCCTCGGCCAACCTGGCGCCGACCCGTCGCCTGGATTTCAGCGTCGGCAACAGTTTCTTCCGCAGCCCCTGGGTGATCGCGCCCTCCACCACCACCGCGCGCGATGGCCTGGGCCCGCTGTTCAATACCAACGCCTGCCAGAACTGCCATATCAAGGACGGCCGTGGCCACCCACCGTTGCCCGATGCACCGAATGCGGTGTCGATGCTGGTGCGCCTGTCGATCCCGGATACGCCGCCTTACGCCAAGGTGATCGAGCAGCTCGGCGTCGTGCCCGAGCCGGTCTACGGCGGGCAATTGCAGGATATGGCCGTGCCTGGGGTGGTGCCGGAAGGCAAGGTGCGGGTCGACTACACGCCGGTCAATGTGACGTTCAAGGACGGTACCGTGGTCGAGTTGCGCAAGCCGGACCTGCGCATCACCCAGCTCGGCTACGGGCCGATGCACCCCGATACGCGTGTTTCCGCGCGTATCGCCCCGCCGATGATCGGCCTGGGGTTGCTCGAAGCCATCCCTGATGCGGATATCCTGCGCAACACCGACCCGAAGACCGCCGCCAAAGGCGCCATCGTCGGCCGGGCCAATTGGGTCTGGGACGATGCCCAGCGCAAGACCGTCCTCGGGCGTTTCGGCTGGAAAGCCGGGCAACCCAATCTCAATCAACAAAATGTTCACGCATTTTCCGGTGATATGGGCCTCACGACCTCCCTGAGGCCCTTCGATGACTGCACCGACGCCCAAGTGGCTTGCAAACAGGCGCCCAACGGCAACGGCCCCGATGGCGAACCCGAAGTCAGCGACAATATCCTGCGCCTGGTGCTGTTCTACACCCGCAACCTTGCCGTGCCCGCACGCAGCGACGTCAATGCGCCGCAAGTCCTGGCCGGGAAAAACCTGTTTTACCAGGCCGGTTGCCAGGGCTGTCATGCTCCGGCCTTCACCACGGCGGCCAACGCCGCCGAACCTGAACTGGCCAACCAGGTGATCCGCCCCTACAGCGACCTGCTGTTGCACGACATGGGCGAAGGCCTGGCCGATCACCGTACCGAATTCAAGGCCAGCGGCCGCGACTGGCGCACCCCGCCGTTGTGGGGCATCGGCCTGACGCAAACCGTCAGTGGCCACACCCAGTTCTTGCATGACGGCCGCGCCCGCAACCTGCTGGAGGCCGTGCTCTGGCACGGCGGTGAAGCACAGGCGGCGCAGCAGCATGTGTTGTCCTTCAATGCCGAACAGCGCGCTGCGTTGCTGGCGTTCCTGAACTCTTTATAAGCGTCACCCCCATTACAGAAGGGAGCTCGACATGTTCCGTCCCAAGTTGTTGTTCACCAGCCTGGCCGCCCTCGCCCTCGGCGCCTGCTCGCCTCAAGACCCGCAAGCCGTGACCTCGGCGGCGATCGCCAAGCAAGTGATCCTGCCAACGTATAGCCGCTGGGTCGAAGCCGACCGTCAACTGGCCGTCAGCGCCCTGGCTTACTGCCAAGGCAAAGAAAGCCTGGATACCGCGCGCGCCGACTTCCTTCACGCGCAAAAGGCCTGGGCCGAGTTGCAACCGCTGCTGATCGGCCCACTGGCCGAGGGCAACCGTTCGTGGCAGGTGCAGTTCTGGCCAGACAAGAAAAACCTGGTGGGCCGCCAGGTCGAGCAACTGGTCAGCGCCCAGCCACAGATCGATGCGGCCACCCTGGCCAAGTCCAGCGTAGTGGTGCAGGGCCTGTCGGCCTATGAATACATCCTCTACGACGCCAAGACCGACCTCGCCGACGACGCGCAGAAAGCCCGTTACTGCCCGCTGCTGGTGGCGATTGGCGAGCGCCAGAAAGCCCTGGCCGAAGAGATCCTGGCCAGCTGGAACAGCACCGACGGCATGCTCGCGCAGATGAGCAAGTTTCCGAACCAGCGCTATGCCGACTCCCACGAAGCCATCGCCGACCTGTTGCGTGCGCAGGTTACCGCCCTGGACACCCTGAAGAAAAAACTTGGCACGCCGATGGGCCGCCAGACCAAGGGCATTGCGCAACCGTTCCAGGCCGATATGTGGCGCAGCCAATCCTCCCTGCAAAGCCTGGAAGCCAGCCTGGCCGCCGCCCAGACCGTATGGGTCGGGGTCGACAACAAGGGCCTGCGTGGCCTGTTGCCGTCAGCGCAGAAGCCATTGGCCGACAAGATCGACGCCGCCTATGCCGCCGCCCTGAAACTGTTCGCCAGCAACCAGCGCACGCTGAACGAACTGTTGGCCGATGACGCCGGCCGCCAGCAGCTTAACGATATCTATGACAGCCTCAATGTCGTCCACCGCCTGCACGAAGGCGAACTGGCCAAGGCGCTGGGCATCCAACTGGGCTTCAACGCCAACGACGGTGACTGATGATGCTCAGGCGACAAGCTTTGGCGATGGGTAGCCTGCTGCTCAGCGCAGTGACGTTGGGTGGCTGGACGTTGTTCAAGCAGAAGGACAAGGGCCCACTGCTGCTGTCGGCACGCGATGATGCAGACGGCAAGCACTACGCCGTGGGCTATCGCCTGGACGGCCAGCGGGTGTTTGCCACCCAGGTCGGCCAGCGCTGCCACGACATCATCAACCACCCGACGCTGCCGATAGCGCTGTTCGTCGCCCGTCGCCCGGGCACCGAGAGTTACCTGATCGACCTGCGCAACGGCGCGCTGCTGCAAACTGTCACCTCCCATGCCAATCGCCACTTCTATGGCCATGCGGTGATCCACAAGAGCGGCGACTGGTTGTACGCCACCGAGAACGACACGTCCGACCCCGGCCGTGGCCTGCTCGGCGTGTACAGGTTCGAAGGCGAGCGCCTGGTGCACAGCGGTGAGCTATCCACCCACGGTATCGGCCCGCACCAGGTGTCGTGGATGCCCGACGGCGAAACCCTGGTCGTCGCCAACGGCGGCATTCGCACCGAAGCCGAAAGCCGCGTGGAGATGAACCTCAATGCCATGGAACCGAGCCTGGTGCTGATGCAGCGCGACGGTACGCTGATCAGCAAGGAAACCCTCGGGCAGACGATGAACAGCGTGCGCCATATGGGCATCGCCGGTGATGGCACCGTCCTTACCGGGCAACAGTTCATGGGGCCGTCCCAGGAGCGTTCCGAGTTGCTGGCGATCAAGCGCCCAGGGCAACCGTTCGTGGCGTTTCCAGTGGCGGATGAGCAGTTGCAGGCAATGGGTCATTACACCGCCAGCGTCGCGGTGCACAGTGAGTTGCGCCTGGTGGCATTGACCGCCCCACGGGGCAACCGCTTCTTTATCTGGGACATCGACAGCGCTGAACTGCGCCTGGACGCTCCGTTGCCGGACTGCGCCGGTGTCGGGGCGGTGGCGGATGGGTTTGTCGTCACGTCAGGCCAAGGCCGTTGCCGCTTTTACGATTGCCGCCAGCAAGAGTTGCTAGCAAAACCGTTGGAGTTGCCGGCTGGGCTCTGGGATAACCATCTCCACCTGATCTGACGCCGCTCTCGGCAGAGTGCTCACATACCCGCTGGCGGCACTGCCTGGCGGGTATATTCCTACAAGAAGCAGAAAGGCTTCCTTCTTCTGATAGCTATATGCCCTTCATCCAAAGGGGATTTTTCGGCTTACCCGCCCCTACGGCCCTAATAACAATCGACGCCTTCGTCATTGTTACCCAAGGAGCCATCTATGCCTGGCCGCCGCATGTTCGCGATGCTTGGTGTCGTTCTCGTCGTGGTATCGATGCTAGCGGGCTACAAAGCGTTCTGGATCAACCAACAACTGGCACGTCTGAATGCCCCCAAGCCGCCCGCCAGCGTATCGGTGGCGCCGGTCGTCACGCAGCTCTGGCAGCGCCAACTGCCGGCGGCTGGCAGTCTCAAAGCGCTTAAGGGAATCGATCTGAGTATCGAAGTGCCTGGTGTCGTCACGCATGTGCATTTCGAGTCCGGACAAGCCGTTACAGCCGGGCAATCCTTGTTGCAATTGGAAAACCAGATGGAGACGGCCCAGCGGGACATCGCCCTGGCAAACCGTAGCCTGGCCCGACAGAATTTCGAGCGCGGCCAGATGCTGGTGGACAGTCAGGCGATCTCAAAAGGTGAGTTTGATCGGCTGTCCTCCGAGTTCAATCGACACAATGCGCTGGTCAAGCAGTACACCGCGGCGCTGGAAAAGAAACATATCACCGCCCCTTTCAGTGGCACCATCGGCATTCGCCAGGTCAATATCGGCGACTACCTGCAAAGCACGGCAGTGATCGCAAGCCTGCAAGACACCAGCAGCCTTTACGTCGACTTCCACGTACCCGAGCAAGCGGTCCAGTTCATTGAAGTCGGCCAATCAGTACAGGTTGAAGTTTCTGCGCGCCCCGGGCAGCACACCCTTGGCCTGGTCAGCGCCATCAACCCCATCGTCGATGACAGTACCCGGAATGTCAGGGTCCGGGCGACCCTGCCCAACCCGCACAACCGTTTACTGCCGGGCATGTTCGCCAGTTTGCAGGTGCAACTGGCACAGCCAACGCCGCAGGTCGTCGTTCCAGAGGAGTCAATCAGCTATAGCCCTGCTGGCCAGTATGTCTATGTTGTATCGCCACACGAAGCTGCCCCAGAAACCGCCGGTACGGTACTGACCGCCGAACAACGCCCGGTAGAGACCGGCGAGCGGCGCAATGGCCAGGTGATCATCACCAGGGGGCTGGCGCCCGGTGAGCAGGTGGTCACGGCGGGCCAACTCAAGCTCAAACATGGCGCCCCCGTCATCGTCAGCGCCGACAGGAACCTGTCGCCGCACGCGCCGCTCTTCTCTGGCGACAACGGTGCCGCACCATGAGATTTACCGATCTGTTTATTCGCCGCCCGGTACTCGCCATGGTGGTCAGCCTGTTGATCCTGTTGCTGGGGCTGCAGGGCTACCACCAATTACCCCTGCGCCAATACCCGCAAATGGAAAATGCCCAGATCACCGTGACGACCCTGTACCCGGGAGCCAACGCCGAAACTATTCAGAGCCTTGTCACGCAGCCACTTCAGAAAAGCCTGGCAGGCGCTGAAGGCATCGACTACATGAAGTCCACGAGCCGCCAGAATGTCTCGGTGATTACTCTGCACAGCCGTACCGGCGCCGACAGCGATCGCTTGTTTACCGAGTTGCTGGCCAAGATCAACGAAGTGCGCAACCAACTGCCCCGCGAGGCACAAGACCCGGTACTGAGCAAAGTCGCGACGGATACGACCGCCTTGATGTACCTGAGCTTCTCCAGCAATACGATGAGTAGCGCCCAAGTCGCCGACTACCTGCAACGGGTGGTACAACCCCGACTGTCGACGCTGCCCGGCATGGCAGACGCAGAAATCATCGGCAATCAAACCCGCGCCATGCGCCTGTGGCTGGACCCCATCAGGCTCGCCGGCTTCGGCTTGAGCGCCAGCGATGTGAGCCAGGCCGTCAATAGCTACAACGTGCAGTCGACAGCCGGTGAGGTCACGGGCGCCTATGTCGTCACCGGCGTCCATGCCAATACGCTGCTGCGCACGGCCGAGGATTTCGAGGCGATCACCTTGAAAAGTACGAATGACAGCCAGGTTCGCCTCGGTGACGTGGCACGGGTGGAGATCGGGGCGGAAAACTACAACAGTTTCAGTTCATTCAATGGCATGCCTGCCACCTATATCAGCATCAAGCCTGCACCGGACGCCAACCCTCTTGAGCTCGGCGAGCAGGTGCGTGAGTTCATTCTCGCGCTGCAATCACAGCTGCCGCCCGATCTGGCGGCCGATATTGCCTTTGACTCCACGCAGTTTATCCAAGCCTCCCTCGACGAAGTCGTGACCACGCTGCTGGAGGCCGTACTGATCGTGGTGATCGTGGTGTTCCTGTTCCTGGGCACACTGCGCTCGGTGATTATTCCCATCGTCACCATCCCCTTATCCTTGATCGGGGTGATGTTTTTCATGCAACTGATGGGCTATTCCATCAACGGCCTGACGCTGTTGGCCATGGTCTTGGCCATCGGGCTGGTGGTGGATGACGCCATTGTGGTGATGGAAAACATTCATCGGCACATTGAAAATGGCTGGTCCCCCTTCAAGGCCGCGATCATAGGGGCTCGGGAAGTATGCGCCCCGGTCATCGCCATGACGATTACGCTCGCGGCGGTCTATGCCCCCATCGGTTTTTTGCAGGGGCTGACGGGCTCGCTGTTCAAGGAGTTCGCCTTGACCCTGGCCGGGGCCGTGGTGATATCCGGCATCGTGGCACTGACCCTGTCACCGATGATGTGCGCACTGTTGCTACGCAAGGGGAAGCCTTCCCAAGGGTTCGCACTGACGCTGGATCGCATTTTCGAACGCCTGAAACAGCGTTATCTACGCCTCCTGCAAGAGGTGCTGAATGCACGCCCGGTCGTACTGGTGTTCGCTCTGATCGTTCTGCTCCTGATCCCGGCGATGCTCATGTTCACGCCTTCACAGCTGGCGCCGGATGAGGACAAAGGCGTTGTCTTTATGCTCACCCAAGCGCCGCAAGCCTCCAACCTCGCCTATTTGAACGCCCACACCAAGGACTTCACGTCGCTGTTCGAGACACTCGCCGAGTATCAGGGGTCGTTCCAGATCAACGGCCTGAACGGCGCGCAATCGGGCATCGGCGGCTTCCTGCTCAAACCCTGGGGGGAACGTGAGCGTACTTCGATGCAGATACTGGAACAGTTGCGCGAGAAACTGGACAGCATTCCCGGCCTTCAGGTACTTGCCTTCAACCTGCCCGCCCTACCGGGCACCGGTGAAGGCCTGCCCTTCGGTTTCGTGATCAGTACGCCCGGCGATCATCAGTCACTGCTTGATGTAGCGGAACGGGTCAAGCAACGCGCCATCGACTCAGGAAAATTCGCTTACGTCGACATCGACCTGGCCTTCGACCGGCCAGAAGTCGTGATCGACATTGACCGAAACAAGGCGTCACAGATGGGTGTTTCGATGCAAGACCTGGGGCTGACCTTGTCGACACTGCTGGCGGAGACAGAAATCAACCGATTCAGCATGGATGGCCGTCATTACAAAGTGATTGCCCAGGTCGAACAAGCGTTCCGAAACACGCCAGACTGGCTGAACCACTACTACGTCAAAAACGCCAAAGGACAGTTGCTGCCCCTGTCCACGCTGATCACGGTGTCCGAACAGAAAGCACGACCACGCCAGCTCAATCAGTTCCAACAAATGAACTCAGTACTGATCGCGGGTTTCCCGATTGTCAGCATGGGCGACGCCATCGACACCCTGCGCGACATTGCGCAAGAGGAAGCCCCACCCGGTTTTACCTTTGACTACAGCAACGCCACGCGTCAGTTCGTTCAGGAAGGTGGCGCGTTATGGGGCAGCTTTGGCCTGGCACTGGCAATCATCGGCCTGGTACTGGCCGCCCAGTTTGAGAGCTTTCGCGACCCACTGGTGATCCTGGTCAGCGTACCGCTGTCGGTCTGCGGGGCGTTGGTCGCCCTGTTCCTGGGATGGTCGAGCCTGAACATCTATACACAGATAGGCTTGGTCACGCTGATTGGCCTGATCAGCAAACATGGAATCCTGATCGTCGAATTCGCCAACCAGTTGCGCCGAGAGCAGGGGTTAACGATTCGCGAAGCTGTCGAACAAGCCGCCGCGACGCGTCTGCGTCCGATTCTGATGACCACCCTCGCCACCGTCCTGGGCGTCGTGCCGTTGATCCTGGCCAGCGGTGCCGGGGCGGTCAGCCGATTCGATATCGGCTTGGTGATTGCCACCGGCATGTCCGTGGGCACCCTGTTCACCTTATTTGTACTGCCCTGCATCTACACCCTGCTGGCAAAACCCGGAATGCTACCCGGCAGTATCTTGCCGCTGCCGGTGTATCCCTCACCCTTCGGAGGCTACGGCCGGCTTGAGATCCTTCCTCAAGCGCCGCCGCTACTCGGCCATGCGCTGCCGGCCCCCCTGCCAGGCCTGTCAACATTGCCAGCGCCCCCCCCTGGGAAAGACGGAGTAACGTTTCGATTCGTCGGCCCCAATCCGTCCAAGGAACCGGAAGGTGCCATGCCGCCGCAGGTTGATCGTAGGGAGTGTGGTGCGGCTGATCGCCCTGCCACGGGCGGATTACACGGCCTTTTCTATCTACCTGCTGATCCCGGTCTGTTCCAGGCCCAAACCGCCAGAGAGTGTCGTCGTGGCGATGGCCGTCGCGCAGCCCAGGCAACCACGCTGACCATCAGTGAGTACACGGAAGGCCTTGAAGGGCGTGAACCTGAGTCTGCTGATTGCGCAGGCAATCAAGGATATGCCGCTCGAGTCCGGGCAGATAGTGAAGAGCCGCCAACCGCGGGTACCACTCGATAGCGCCGTCGAAAGCACCGCCACAGCCAAGCTGGTTGTGCTTCGCGCAACGCGCCATGCCTGGGGCACACCCCAAAAAAAAGGGCCTCGCATCGCAAGGCCCTTTCCGGGGGTTTCAATCGTTTCAACTTTGCGGCCTCATCCCTTGAGACATTCCAAACATAAACAGCAGTAACTCGTGGTCAGGCTTGACCGCCACACTCGCCTTGGCGACGCGCGGCAACAGGCATTGCCCGCCGCTTTGCACCGCGCTGAGTACTTGTGTGCGAGGTTGTTCCCAGGCGACCAGGGCCAAGGCTGCAATGCCCAATGCCCCCACCAGGAACAGACCTCGTGCTATTTCTAGCTTCATTTGGTTAAACCCTTGATAGCGCTGCCAAACGCCGTCTCGTAAAAGTAGCTGAGTTTTTCCCAGTCGCTATCGCTCCACGACGAATGGCGGCGCAATTGCAGCATATCGTGGGACGCCGCCCGATAGGCGGTCAGGCGCTGGCGACACTTTTCAAAATCCAGCAACGCCACTTCCACGGTGGCCGAGTCGCCTTCGCCGGTGACCCGCGCAAAAATGTGCTTGATGTACAGGCAACCATGTTGCCAGCGCCCCTTGTGCATACGCGCCAGGGTTGTTGCCACTTCCTTGAGCAGGCGCTCATGGACTCCTTCGCCGTACTGTTCACGGCCACCGGCGGCGTACCATTTTTCGATTTCATCGAAGCCATCCAGCGAAGCGGTCACCAACAATGCCTTCCATTGGTGCTCCGGATCACGACGTGCCTCGCAGAACACCATTTCCGGTACGCGCACATTCAGCAAGCGCAGGCCCTTGAGGGCATCGCGCTCGCGCAACACGGTGGGACGTCCAAAAGGATGCAGCCAACTGCGGTAGATATGCCCGGTCTGACGTTTGCTGTAGAGCAAGCGCCCATTGGGGCCCACCACCCGCTGCACACCACTTTCACCACCGCGCCGACGATTGGGCTCTTCGACCCATTCGCCCTGCTGGCGCCAAAAATAATCAAATCGCTCTTCGGGAGCTACGTGACTGCCTGCTACGCACTCAACTGCCATCCTGTTACCTCTTGCGCAATACGTACACCCGCCACATGGCGTAGAGCGGGATGAAGTCCAGGGATTCCTGAACACGGAAACCGGCCTGCTCAAACTCTGCCTCAACAGTAGCAGCCGGTAACACAAATCGGTTTTGGTAACCTTCCTGCTCACCTTTCTTACGACGTTTTACTTCGGCACGCTTACGTTTCCAGGCCTTGAAGTTGCCATCCACCCACAGCGAGATGATCACGCTGTCGCGGGTTACACGCTGAAATTCGCGCAGTATCGCCAGCCTGTGCTCAGGATCACCAATGTGATGCATCAAACGCATACAGAAGATGCTATCGACCGAGTTATCGGGTAAATCGATATCGAAGGCAGATGTCTGCAAGGGTCGTACCCGTTTGACCACGTCCGCCGGTTGCGCGTGCATCGCAACCTTCAACATCGACTCCGAATTGTCGGCACCGATAATCACGCGGTTGGGTTTTTCGGCCAGCAGCGGCCAGAAGCGCCCAGCCCCGCAAGGCAAGTCCAGAACCAGCCCCGGTTCACCGGCCATGGCCAGTGCGCCGCGCGCCAATTGCTCGTCACGTTTGTGGGACAACCGGCGAGCCAAATTGTCCTGATGCTTGAGCAAATAATTCTGCGCGTGCTGATCGTCGTATTTTTCAGAAAATTCGAGCTTGATCGGGGTAGGCATCGCTGATCTCCAGTTACTGATGCCTACAACCTTAGGCAGCTAACTGTGATCAACAGGTCAACCAAGTGTGAAAAACTTGTCCTGTCCAATCTCATACATTTCAAGATTTTACAGATACAGTCAGTAGCACGGGGCCATCTTCGCCGAACAGCGGGGAATCTGCCGCAGCATAGCGGCAGGATGGGCGGTCAAGGTTTGACCTGGCTCAACTCGACATGAAAGCGGCAACCGTTGGGTTCCATGGTGCTCAGGCTGACGCTCCAGCCCTGGTTCTCACAGATGCGCTGCACCAGGGACAAGCCCAGGCCAAGGCCTTCGCCGCGCTTCTCGCTGCCACGCACAAAAGGTTCGAACATCGCCTCGCGCTTGTCTTCGGGAATGCCGACACCGGAATCCTCCACCACGAAACCACTGGGCTCCAGCGTGAGGCGGATAAAGCCCCGTTCGGTGTAATGCAGGGCGTTGCGCAACAGGTTGCCCATCACCGCGTGCAGGAAGGTGGTGTTGTAGCGGGTGTCCAGGGGATTGCCCGGTTGATAGATCAACTCCAGCCCCTTTTGCTCGATAGGTTCGCGCCAGATGCCCAGCAAATCGTCCGCCACCTGGGTGAGGGTCACCCGCGGCGACATGGTGGCATCGTTGTGCTGGGCGCGTGCCAGCATCAGGAAGGTCTGGACCAGCTCGCGCATTTCTTCACAGGCCCGTGCGATGCGCAGCACCTGGTTACGGCCGCGCTGGTCGATGGCCGGGTTTTCCAACAGCAGTTCGCAGGAACTGGCCAGTACCATCAAGGGTGTGCGCAACTCGTGGCTGACATCGCTGGTGAACAACTGCTCACGGGACAATGCCTGGCGCAGACGGCCCAACGTGGCATCAAAGGCCACTGCCAACTCGCCCACTTCATCGGCGGCATAATCCGGCGCCAAGGGCGGCGCCAGGCCGAGCAACTGGTCGCGATGGCGAACCTGGCGCGCCAGTCGCACCACCGGGGCCATGACCTTGCGGGCCAACACCCAGCCGAGGAAGACTGCCAGTGCCAGGCTGAGCACGAAGCCCACCAGCACCACGGCAAACAACACGCGCTCACGTTCCTCGAAGTCACTCTGGTCTTGCAGCAGCACATAGCGCCGGCCATCCACCACTTCGACCATGGCGTGATACGACAGCGCCTCGCGGAACACTTCATGGAACCCCGGCTCCAGGTGCCGCAGGTCCTTGGGTAGCTCAAAGTCCCCGCGCCCGCCGCTGAAATAGAACAGCTGGTCCGGCTCGGGTCGGTGGCTCCAGTCTTCGACGCTGTCCATCAGCAGCAGGCGCTGCAGATCGCCGCCCAGGCCAGCCGATATCAGCTTCTCTTCCACCAGGTGTACCGTCGCGACGATGCCCATGGCGAAGGCCCCCGCTACCAATGCGCTCATCAAGGCAAAGGCGATGATGATGCGCTGGGCAAGGCTCTGCTTAAACTCCATCACGACCCTCGGCCAGGCGGTAACCCACGCCGTGCACGGTTTGCAGCAATGGCTTGGCGAACGGTTTATCGATCACCTGGCGCAACTGGTGGACGTGACTGCGCAGGCTGTCACTGTCCGGGCAATCGTCGCCCCACAGCGCTTCTTCGAGAATTTCCCGACGCAGCACGTGAGGGCTCTTCTGCATCAATACCGCCAGCAGCTTCAGGCCCACCGGGTTGAGTTTGAGCAGGCGCCCTTCGCGGGTGACTTCCAGGGTATCGAGGTCGTAATGCAAGTCGGCCACCTGCAGGGCCCGCCGCCCACCACCCTGAGCACGGCGCAGCACGGCTTCAATGCGGGCAGCCAGCTCCGACAGGGCGAACGGCTTGAGCAGATAGTCATCGGCGCCGGACTTGAAGCCCTGCAGCCGGTCATCCAGCTGGTCACGGGCGGTGAGCATGATCACCGGCGTATCACGCCGCGCGTCTTCGCGCAGGCGTTTGCACAGGGTGTAGCCATCGATGCCAGGCAGCATGATGTCGAGCACGATCAGGTCGTAATGCTCGGTGGCGGCCAGGTGCAGGCCCGATAAACCGTCCTGCGCGCAGTCCACGGTGTAGCCCTTGAGGCCCAGGTAATCCGCCAGGTTGGCCAGAATATCGCGGTTGTCTTCAACCAATAAAATTCGCATGGGCAGTGTCTCCGTACTTTCGTGACGACCGTGTTGGCTCGCGCAGCTTAAGGCCAAGTGGGACGCAGGGATAGAGCTGAGGGGCGCGTCGATAAAGGTTTTCAACCGATTAAATAAACCAACGAGTTTTTCACTATAGCTTCACAAACTGACTACAGTGTCAGGCCGAAGATCGCCACCCATTGATATAAGGAAGATGACATGGGGTTTCTCAAAACAGCGCCTATGCGCTATCTGCTGCTGGTAACGGGTACCTGGCTGGTTATTTTCCTGCTCACACGCAGTGTGCTGCTCGTCACTCACCTGGATGAAGTCGGCGGCAATCTGCTGCCAGTGTTCGGCGTGGGTTTGCTGTACGACCTGGGTTTCCTGACCTACGCCGCCCTGCCCTTGGGCTTGTACCTGCTGCTGTGCCCACCGGCGCTGTGGCGTCGCCGCGGTCACCGTTGGTTCCTGCAAGCGGTGCTCACCATCAGCGTGTTTGCAATGCTGTTTACCTCAGTGGCCGAATGGCTGTTCTGGGATGAATTCGGCGTGCGCTTCAACTTTATCGCCGTCGACTACCTGGTGTATTCCAACGAGGTATTGAATAACCTGCTGGAGTCCTACCCGATCGGCAAGTTGCTCAGCTTGCTGGCAATGCTCGCCATCGTGCTGAGCCTGGCCTTGCGCAAACCGTTCAATGCCGCGCTGAACGCACCACTGCCGCCGATGCGTGGCCGCCTGCTGAATGCCCTGGCGTTGCTGGTCGTCGCCGGTCTGAGCCTGCAACTGATCAGCCAGGACAGCCCACGCGCCCAGGGCGGCAATGCCTACATGAACGAACTGGCGAGCAATGGCCCCTATCAGTTCTTCGCCGCGTTCCGTAACAACGAGCTGGATTACTCGCAGTTCTATAAAAGCCTGTCGACCGACGTGGTGGCCAAGCAATTGCGCGCCGAACTCAGCGAACCGAATGCCCGTTTTATCGGTCAGGACCCGCTGGATGTCCGCCGCGCCATCACCAACCCAGGCACGTTGCGCAAACCCAATATCGTGCTGGTGACCATTGAAAGCTTCAGCGCCAAGTACATGGGCAGCAATGGCGACGGGCGCAACCTTACGCCCAACCTCGATGCACTGCGCCAACAAAGCCTGTATTTCAATAACTTCTACGCCACCGGTACCCGTACCGACCGAGGCCTGGAGGCGATCACCCTGGCGATTCCACCGACGCCCGGGCGCTCTATCGTCAAGCGCATCGGCCGTGAGAGCGGTTTCGCCAGCCTGGGCCAGCAGCTCAGTGCCATCGGTTATGACAGCGTGTTTGTCTACGGCGGCCGTGGCTACTTCGACAACATGAACGCATTCTTCAGCGGTAACGGTTATCGCGTGGTCGACCAGAGCAGCGTGCCCGAATCGGAAATCTCCTTCAAAAACGCCTGGGGCATGGCGGACGAGGACCTCTACAAACAAACCTTGAAGCTGGCTGATGCCGACTACGCCAAGCAACAGCCGTTCTTGCTGCAACTGATGACCACTTCCAACCATCGCCCCTACACCTACCCGGACGGGCGCATCGATATCAAATCCGGCAATGGCCGCGACGGCGCAGTGAAGTACACCGACCACGCCATCGGCCAGTTCCTGGAAGCTGCACGCCAGAAACCCTGGTTCGATAACACGATCTTCGTGTTCGTCGCCGACCACACCGCCGGCAGCGCGGGCAAGGAAGACCTGCCCATCATCAACTACCAGATTCCGCTGTTCATCTATGCACCCAAGCTGATCGACGCCCGGGAAAACGCGCAACTGGCCAGCCAGATCGACCTCGCGCCAACCCTGCTGGGCCTGATCAACCTGAGCTACGAGTCAACCTTCTTCGGCCGTAACCTGTTGCAAGACAACCCATTGCCACCTCGGGTAGTGGTCGGCAACTACCAGCACCTGGGGTTATTCGACGGCAAGGACCTGGCGATCCTCAGCCCACGCCAGGGCCTGCGCCGCCACGACCAGGCCCTGGGTGAGAGCCAGGAACTGCGGGTCGGCAGTGATGATCCGCTGATCCAGCGCGCGATTACCTACTACCAGGCCGCGAGCTACGGTTTCAAACAACAGTTGCTGGGCTGGAGGGCACCCAAGGACGAGGCCCCGGCACTGAGCACGCGCTAACCAAAACGTCCCGTACCGCTGAGTACGGGACTTTTTCCAGGGTTCACCATGCCATCCACCTCTGCAGTGCCGGTTTCCAAACCTCTCAATTTCTGGCTGTGCCTGGGCATCCCCGCCGTGGCTGCGCTCCTGATGCTGTTGCTGGAGCTGACATCGCTGGACATGGACCTCGCCAAGCGCTTCTACAACGCGGCGGACGGCGGCTTCATCGGCCGCTACAGCTTCTTCCTCGAAGACATCCTGCATGACCGCGCTAAACAGCTGGTGATCCTGTTTTCAGTGCTGGCAATTCTGGGGCTTATCGGCACGTTCATCCTGCAACGGCTCAAGCCGTACCGCCGCGAGCTGGTGTGCCTGGTGCTGTCCCTGGGCCTGGCCACCGCCTTCGTCTCGCCGTTGAAAACCATCACTGCCGTACAGTGCCCCTGGAGCCTCAAGGAATTCGGCGGCCAGGAAACCTATAGCGAACTGCTCAGCCCACGCCCACCCACCGACAAACCCGGGCGCTGCTGGCCGGGCGGTCATGCGGCTACCGGGTTTGCCCTGTTCGCCTGGTTCTTTGCACTACGGGATCGGCGGCCGCGGATGGCGCGCAAGGCGTTCATCTTTGCTGTTGCGCTGGGTAGCGTTTTTTCAGTGAGCCGCATGCTGCAAGGCGCGCACTTTTTTTCCCATAACGTATGGACGGCGATTTTCTGCTGGCTGATCTGCCTGGGGCTGTACTGCCTGTTGCTCTATCGGCCATCACGCGTTGAGGCGGCAAATACTCAGGCAGTGAATCCGTAGACCGGCTCATTCAGTCAACCGCCGGCGTTTCCTGAGGGCCATAAAAAACCCCGCCTGCATCACTGCAGGCGGGGTTTTTATTAGCCGGGTAAGGCTGGCTGTCGGGTAAGAAACGGCCATTACTGACCGTCCCTCCCCTAAGAACTGTACGTGCGAGTTTCCCCGCATACAGCTCAAGCCTTTGTAAGCCCTTTCTCAGTTGAAAGAGCCGGTGCCGCACTGTGTAACTGTCGATGACAGTTGGGATGCAACAACACCAGATTGCCCAGCTCGTCGCATCCGCCCTTGTGCCGCTCGATAACATGGTGAATGTTCCACCCGCTTTCGAACGTAATCAACTGCTTGCACATCGGGCAGCGCTTGCTCTGGCCAAGCCACAGCGTCAGCGTCTTCCGCTTCCCCTCGTCCGAGCTTCGCCACGCATATTCCAGCCGTTGCTCGAAGTACATCTCGTCCTCTGGGGCGTATGGGTTAGCCTCCGCCTTGATCTTGGTGTGCCGCTTGATCGGCGTATCGCTGGCGTACAACAAGCGGAGCAGTTTGCCGCTGGGGTGTAGCCCGGAGAATACCCAACTACGTGTTCCCACGCGCTTGAAGTATTTTTCCTTGATCCAACGTTTGCAGCGATTCAGATGTCGCCGCCTGCACCATCGCCATAGCAATTTCCAGATCCTGTAATCCACGTAGTTGAAGGTCTGCTTGGCGACAATCGGCCGATGATAATTGGCCCAACCCCGAATAACTGGATTGAGCTGCTTGATCAACAGGCTGGCCGGTGCCGCTTTGTTCGCTTCAACCAACGCCTTAACCTTGGCCAGAAATGCTTTCACGTTCTTGTGGGCTGGCTTTATCAGCAGCTTGTCACCGTACTTGCGAATATTCTGACCGAGGAAATCGAACCCATCCGATACATGCGTGAACAACGTTTTCTCCACCGCAAGGCTCAACCCCCGCTCGGCCATGAAGGCTTCGACGAGTGGCTTCACCTCGTTTTCCAGCAGCTCTTTCGAGATGCCGGTGATGACGAAATCATCTGCGTATCGCACATAGTTGACCTTGGTCTTGTAGCTGGCTTTGGTATTACGCTGCCCGAACCGAGATTCGAGCTCCTTTTCCAGTCCATCAAGGGCCAGGTTGGCCAATACGGGCGAGATGATCCCTCCTTGCGGAGTTCCCGCCCCTGTCGGATTCAATCGACCGGATTCCAAATATCCCGCTTTCAGCCATTTCCTTAGAACCACTTTGTCCATCGGGACGTTAGTGATCAGCCAGTCGTGACTGATGTTGTCGAAACATCCCTTTATATCGCCCTCCATGACCCACTGCGCAGAATGCTTGCGACCGAGATTGACGAACAATTGCTCGATTGCATCTGCCGTGGAACGGTGAGGGCGAAAGCCATAGGAATTTCGGTCGGCTGTGGTCTCAGACACCGGTTCAAGTGCCAGCAGGTATAACGCCTGCATCGCTCGATCCAGCATCGTCGGAATCCCCAGCGGTCTACGCTGGCCATTTGCTTTGGGAATGTAAATCCGCCGCAGTGGCCGGGGCTTGTAGCCCCTGCGCTCTAACCGAAAAACTGCCTTCCATTTGCTTTCAGGCGTGCTCCAGGTTTCCCCATCGACGCCGGGAGTCCTGCGACCCCGGTTTTCAGTGACCCGTTTAACCGCCAATACCTTGGCGGCAAACGAGCGAACCAGCATACGCTGCAAGGTTTTCACCTGCCGCCATTGCTGATTCTTGGCTGCCTTCGCGATCCGTACCTGTAGCCCTCGCACCTGTCGATGACCTGTTTCCCAGTCTATCGAATGCCAACTGATGGCCAGATGGGAGGACGCAGGTACTTCTATTTCAGACGCACTCATCTTGCTTTTCCTCCAGAGAAGATTTCCCCAGAGGGCAGTAGACGCACGTCGCCTTTGTGGGGGAGTGAGTACACTGCCCCGCAAGGGATTTCTATGAGTTAGACGCAGCCGGTCAAACCGACAAACGTCTGTTCTTGATGGCTTTACAGGCCTTCTCGCGATCAAAGACCAGTCGGAAGTCAGCACCGTTTCCAGTCAGGGCAGAGCCCTTATCCAACCCCATTACAGGGAGGCATTCGCTTTATCCGACATCCTCTACCCGCATTTTCAACAGTCTTCCTCACGGTCGACCTGCCTTGCCATACAGGCCAATGGCGAAAATACGGGCTTACCGAGTTCCATAACCGTCACAAGGATGGGTTAGGCCCTGCCTATTCACCGATGACTCAATGTCAGCGTGCCCCCAGATGTAAAAGGGACAACCAGTCATGCACCATTTTGGTCAAAGCCTATCAGCAACTTTGGCTCCATGCGGTTGACGGTGTTTATCAGCAGTTCACTTACGTTGGCCATACCAACCAGCCTAGCGTCTCACCCGCGTGTTGCTCGCAGGGTCTGCATGGTGCCTCGCGGCGACCACACACCACAGAATCATGGGACTACATTGTCAGGAAGCTTCGCACCCCGCCGTTACCAGCGACGCACTATCCCTAGGCTACTTTTGGCTGAACAAAAGGTCTCGCGCCCCTCTACCTTGCGGTTTCCGGGTGAGACAATGACAGCTATGGCTTGCGCCCTATAGATAGGAGCAGGCCAGCTCTTTGGACACGATTTCCCATACCTCCCTCGCAGTGATTCAAAATCTGCAAGCTCAGTACGCATATCGTTCTGATGATTTCCAGAGAGAAAATCACGATATATAGGCGACATTACGCCGAATTCTAAGCACCTTGTGAGTGCCGGAAATCCGGGTTTTGACGCCCGGACTTCGGGTTTTTTAAGCTGTTTCTGCGGGAAAGTGATCACCGGTTCAACCGGTGATCACCTAAGATGTAGCCCGCTAGGTGCTTCTACCTATAACGACTCTCGTCGCACTACATCATGCCGCCCATGCCACCCATGCCGCCCATGTCTGGCATACCGCCGCCAGCCTGGCCTTCTTTCTTCGGTAGATCAGCGATCGCTGCTTCGGTGGTCAGGATCAGACCGCCGATGGAGGATGCCGCTTGCAGCGCGGAACGAGTCACCTTGGTAGGGTCCAGGATGCCCATTTCGATCATGTCGCCATACACGCCAGTCGCAGCGTTGTAACCGTAGTTACCTTTGCCGTTCTTGACTTCGTTGACCACTACGCTTGGCTCGTCGCCGGAGTTCGCAGCGATCTGACGCAGCGGTGCTTCAACAGCACGACGCAGCACAGCGATACCGACGTTCTGGTCAGCGTTGTCGCCGGTCAGGTCAGTCAGGGCTTCCAGAGCACGGATCAGCGCAACGCCACCGCCAGGTACCACGCCTTCTTCAACGGCTGCGCGGGTTGCGTGCAGGGCGTCTTCAACGCGGGCTTTCTTCTCTTTCATTTCAACTTCGGAACCCGCGCCAACCTTGATCACTGCAACGCCGCCGGACAGCTTGGCCAGACGCTCTTGCAGTTTTTCACGGTCGTAGTCGGAGGAAGTTTCGGCCACCTGGGCGCGGATCTGAGTGATACGCGACTGGATGTCCTGGTCTACGCCAGCACCGTCAACGATGATGGTGTTTTCCTTGGAGATGGTCACGCGCTTGGCGCTACCCAGGTTTTCCAGGGTGGCGCTTTCCAGGCTCAGGCCGATCTCTTCGGAGATAACGGTACCGCCGGTCAGGACGGCGATGTCCTGCAGCATGGCCTTGCGACGGTCGCCGAAGCCTGGAGCCTTGACGGCTGCAACTTTGACGATGCCACGCATGTTGTTTACAACCAGCGTCGCCAGGGCTTCGCCTTCAACGTCTTCGGAAACGATCAGCAGTGGGCGGCCAGCTTTGGCAACGGCTTCCAGCACTGGCAGCATTTCGCGGATGTTGGAGATTTTCTTGTCGACCAGCAGGATCAGCGGGCTGTCCAGCTCGGCAACCATGGTTTCTGGCTTGTTGACGAAGTACGGGGACAGGTAGCCACGGTCGAACTGCATGCCTTCAACAACCGACAGTTCGTTTTCCAGGCCAGTGCCTTCTTCAACGGTGATCACGCCTTCTTTACCGACTTTTTCCATGGCTTCGGCAATGATGTCGCCGATGGAGCTGTCGGAGTTGGCGGAGATGGTGCCTACCTGAGCGATAGCCTTGGTGTCAGCGCAAGGCTTGGACAGTTTTTTCAGCTCGGCGACGATAGCGATGGTCGCCTTGTCGATGCCGCGCTTGAGGTCCATCGGGTTCATGCCGGCAGCGACGGCCTTGTAGCCTTCGTTGACGATTGCCTGAGCCAGAACGGTGGCGGTGGTGGTGCCGTCGCCTGCGTCATCGTTGGCACGGGAGGCAACGTCTTTGACCAGCTGCGCGCCCATGTTTTCGAAACGGTCTTCCAGTTCGATTTCTTTAGCGACGGAAACGCCGTCCTTGGTGATGGTCGGAGCGCCGAAGCTCTTCTCGATGATCACGTTACGGCCTTTCGGGCCCAGGGTCGCTTTTACTGCGTCAGACAGGACGTTGACACCAACGAGCATTTTCTTGCGGGCGGAATCGCCGAATTTAACTTCTTTAGCAGCCATGATCGATATTCCTTAAATACTTTGTAGTAACGGGAAAATGAGCGGGGAAATCAGTCTTCCAGAACGGCGAGAATCTCGTTCTCAGCCATAACCAGAAGGTCTTCGCCGTCGACTTTCACAGTGTTGCTGCCGGAGTAAGGGCCGAATACGACTTTGTCACCGACTTTAACGGCCAGCGCACGTACGTCACCGTTTTCCAGAGTCTTGCCTGGGCCTGCAGCGACGATCACACCGTGGTTGGCTTTTTCAGCAGCCGAACCTGGCAGAACGATACCGCCAGCGGTTTTCTTTTCTTCTTCGCTGCGACGGATAACGACGCGGTCGTGCAGAGGACGAAGCTTGCTCATTGTCGATCTCTCCTAATTGTGTTTTTCATCGGCCGGTGTCAGTACCGGCAGGTTAAATCCGGCGGTGCCGGTCGCGGTTCGCTGGGCGAAACGCGGAAGTCTGTCTGGTGTCGCCACCAGAAACCTTGCGGTGACCGTTACATAAGGGCGCATCAGCTGATTACAAGGGGCGTGGAATGAATTTTTTTGCGTTTGCCAGTCCAGAAAAGCAACACGGCACCCGAAGGTGCCGTGTCGGTGAAGCGGTTATTTGCTGTCGCGATGCTCGAACTCGCCTTCGATCACATCACCTTCGCGCCCCAACGGCTGGCGTGGAGCCGGGCCGCCACGGGGTTGCAGGTCGTCGGCAAACGCGCGCTGGCGAATAGCAGCCTCTTCGGCGCGCTGGCGCATCTTGCCGGCCAGCAGCTTGCGGGTGAAGGGCAGCAACATGACCAGGCCGACCACATCGCTGATAAAGCCCGGCAGGATCAATAGGCCACCGGCCAAGGCCATCATCAGCCCTTCGAGCATGGTCTGGGCCGGCAATTCACCACGATTCAGGCTTTCACGGGCACGCAGCGCCGTGGCCAGGCCGGCGACGCGCAGTACCAGTACGCCGAGCATCGAGCCGAGAATGATCAGCAGCAGAGCCGGGAAAAACCCGATCGCACCGCTGACTTGAACGAATACGAACAGCTCCAACACCGGGAACAGCAGAAAGAGCAATAAAAAAGGGCGCATCAAATTGTTTCCTCAACGCAAGAATGCCTTGCCAGTCCACCTTAGATGACGTCGCCATTTCGTGAATTCAAGCTTCAGCGCTGGCTTTTTTCGGCCAGACCTCGGCGTGAGCCAATAAAACCAAGGCCTCGCGCACTTGTGTCGGCGTGTTGCAAGGCTCGGCAAAGGGCAACCAGTGCAGGGCATGGCCGATACGCAGGTGCATGCCCTCGCTGTCGATGCCGGCCAGTTGCGCAGGCTCGTGGTTCGGCAGGCCGGCCAGTTCGACGTAATGCGCGATAGCCTTGGCGTGATCGCTGTTCATGTGCTCGATCATGCTGCGCTCGGCCGCACCAAAGAACGGATTGGCCAAGGTCAGTTGGTCGACCCAGTGAATCGCGCCAAACCCGCCGATATAACGATGGCGTACCGGCTTGAGGACCCAGAAGTCGAAATCGTGGGCCTTATGGTAGTTGGCCGACTCGGGGAAGTAGCGGTAATAGCGTTCGGCCGCCGCTTCAATCGCAGCGCCCTCCTCCAGCTTCTCGGCTTCGGCCAGGCAGGTCAGGCGCCCCACCGCCTGCACATCATCCGCTTCGCGCTCGCCGACCAGCAGTGAACACTTGGGATCTTTCTGCAGGTTGTGGGTGTGCTGGGCAATCCGGCTGATCAGGATCAGCGGCCGGCCTTCTGAGTCCAGGCAATAGGGCACCACCGAACCAAAGGGAAAGCCGGGCATGGCCTTGGACAATGTGGAGAGAGCCCCACGGTATTCCTTGAGCAACAGCTCTCGGGCGTTCTTGGCAACGTGCGCGCTCAACGTATGACTCCTCGGGTATTCGGCCGCCCTGGCCTATGGGAATGGATCTCAACCCAAGGTAATCAATATCCGCACAGGTTGCCAGCGGCCCCCCGGCGGGCGGGTTCAAGCTGATTACCAGGCGACGCCAAAGCCTGCGGTGTAGCGGGTCTTGCTCAAGCTGCTTTCCGACTCGCCGCTGATAATGTCGCGTTCAGCCTTGAGGTTGAGCGAGGCCCACTCGGTGACTTTGTAGCGCAGGCCCATTTCCGCATCGAGGGAATATTCGGACGGGCCGCCGATGGGCTTGCCGACTTCGCCGTTGGTGAAGAACTCGACCGTCTTGCCGACCAGATAGCGGTTGTAGTTCCACTTCATGGCCAGGGAATAGAAGTTGTCCTTGCCGCCATCGGAGTATTCGTAATCGGTGCGGTTGACCAGCGACCCCAGCGAGAACGCCCCCAGCTCATCATCCCAGAACTGGTAGCCCGGGCCGGTGCCCACGGTGCGTTGACGGGACAGGTCTTCAACCTTGTCGCGCTTGTAGGTCAGGCGCCCCTGCCAGAACCAGTGCTCGGTCAGGAAGCGGTCGAGGTCGTACTCCAGGGCCCAGTTGTCGGTGGTGGTGACGTCGTCCTGGAACTCGCGGTTGTATTCGCCCTGCCCCGTGTGGCGCCATTGACCATGGCGCGCGATGGTCTTGAAGTCGATGTCGTAGTCATTGGTGTCTTTCTCGGCACGCCTGTAGTCCAGTGCCATGTCGACATTGCCTTTCCATACCAGGTCTTCGATCACCGGCTTGGGCTTGATGATCTGCTGGATGCTCGCCAGTTCGACGGTCTTGGGCGCCTCGCCATTGGCCAGCACCACCTTGCCGTCATCGGCGGCCTTTAACGATTTGGCTTTCTCGCCGGTATAGGCATCCTGCTTGACCAGCAACTCCTGGTCACTCTCCAGGGTTTTCACCTGCTTCCAGTCCACCGGGATCGCACCCGCGTAGTCAGTCTGGATCAGCAGCTTGCCACCGTCGAAGACTTTGATCTTGCCAGTCAGGCGGTCACCGTTCTTCAACCAGACGGTATCAGCCAGCAAGGGCGCGGAAGCGCTGAGAACAGCAAGGCACAGCAGGGTTCTGGGCAACATAAGCGATTAAGGAGCTCAAGATTGGCGAAAAAGGACGATTATCGTATTAGATAGCTACGACTGACTCGGGGATCTATATTGAGTTCAATACTCATCCGCATACTTATCAGACGCTTCTTACAAAACGACCCAGGATCCGAACGGATATACCCCCAGTGAACCCACCCAATGAAACCCCGCAAAGCCCCGCCGAGATGCGCCGCACCGCGCTTTACCTGACACTGGCGCAAGTACCCGAAGGTTGTGTGGTGAGCTACGGTGAACTGGCCCACCTCGCCGGGTTGGGGCGTGCGGCACGCTGGGTCGGACGCACGCTCAGCCAGTTGCCGCAGGACACTCGCCTGCCCTGGCACCGGGTGCTGGGTGCCGGCGGTCGGATAAGCCTGCCAGTGGGCAGTGCCTCAGGCGACGAGCAACGTGCGCGTTTGCGCAACGAAGGTGTCACTATCCTGAACAATCGCGTGGATATTCAGCGTCATGGCTGGCGCCCGGTAGAGCACAGCGGTTAGAGTGCGCGCTTTGTTTCCGTGAATCTGAGGCAGACTCCAGCCCATGCCCCGTAAAACCTGGCGCGCCGCGCTCGCCGCCTATGCCAGCCCCTCGACGTTAGTGCTGTTGTTGCTCGGCTTTGCCGCCGGCTTGCCTTACATGTTGGTGTTCTCGACGCTTTCAGTATGGTTGCGCGAGGCCGGTGTGGCCCGCGAGACCATCGGCTATGCGAGCCTGATCGGTTTGGCGTATGCCTTCAAATGGGTGTGGTCGCCGCTGCTCGACCAATGGCGCCTACCGCTGCTCGGCAAACTCGGACGTCGTCGTTCCTGGCTGGTACTGGCCCAGTCGCTGGTGATCCTCGGATTGATCGGCATGGGGTTCTGCGACCCGCAGAAACACCTGTCCTGGCTGATTGCCATTGCGGTCGTGGTCGCCTTTGCATCGGCCACCCAGGATATCGCGGTCGACGCCTATCGCCTGGAAATCGCCGATGACAGCCGCCAGGCAGCCCTGGCGGCCAGCTATATGTCCGGTTATCGCATTGCCGCCCTGCTGGCCACGGCGGGTGCGCTGTTCTTCGCCGAAGGCTTCGGCTCCACCGGTTTCAACTATAAGCACTCGGCGTGGACCGGCACCTATGTCCTGTTCGGCGTGCTGATGATCCCGGCGCTGCTGACCACCCTGTTCATGCGCGAACCCAATGTGCCATTGCGCACCCAGTTGCAGGCGGGGCGCTACAGTTTCGTGCATCAATTGGTGTCGGTGTTCGTGCTGATCGTGCTGCTGGTGTCGGTACCGGCCATGTTCACCCAGTTGTACAACACCGATTTCGCCAGCGTGCTGTTTCACGGCGTGAGCCTGTGGGAATTGCTGATGGAAGACCGCGCCTTCCTGCGCGCCATCCTGTACATCACCCTCACCGCGTTGTGCCTGTCGGCCATGGGCCGTCGCGGCCTGGCGCCGGTGCTGACACCGGTCAACGACTTTATCCTGCGCTACCGCTGGCAGGCGTTGCTGCTGCTCGGGCTGATCGCCACCTACCGCATGTCCGACACGGTGATGGGCGTAATGGCCAACGTGTTCTACATCGACCAGGGCTTTACCAAGGACCAGATCGCCGGGGTCAGCAAGATCTTCGGCCTGATCATGACCCTGCTCGGCGCCGGCATGGGCGGCCTGCTGATCGTGCGCTTCGGTATCCTGCCGATCCTGTTTATCGGCGGCGTCGCCTCGGCCGGTACCAACCTGCTGTTCGTGATGCTCGCCGACATGGGCCCGGACCTGCAGATGCTGATCTTCACCATCTCACTGGATAACTTCAGCTCGGGCCTGGCCACCTCGGCGTTTGTCGCCTACCTGTCGAGCCTGACCAACCTCAAGTTCTCCGCCACCCAATATGCGTTGCTCAGCTCGATCATGCTGTTGCTGCCACGCCTGATCGGCGGCTATTCGGGGGTGATGGTAGAGAAGTTCGGCTATCACAACTTCTTCCTGATCACCTGCGTGCTGGGTGTACCGACGCTGCTGCTGATTGCGCTGCACTGGTACCAGGAGAATCGGCGCATTCGGTTGAGTCCGCCCGCCGAAGACTGACAGAGCCACCCCCTGTAGGAGCGAGCTGGCTCGCGAAGAAGTCACAGACACCGCGTTTATCCCGGTTTCCCGCGTCATCGTTGACGATCTTCGCGAGCCAGCTCGCTCCTACAGGCAGCCCAACATTCTGATGCCTGTACGGCGGCAGTTTGCGCCCGTACAATCCCAAGTCATTTCAAGTTCAAGCAACCGACAACGGCCTACCATGCGTACCAGTCAATATTTGCTCGCCACACAGAAAGAAACGCCTTCCGATGCGGTCGTGATCAGCCATCAGCTGATGCTGCGCGCCGGTATGATCCGCAAGCTGGCCTCCGGCCTGTACACCTGGCTGCCCATGGGCTTGAAGGTGATGCGCAAGGTCGAAGCGATCGTTCGCGAAGAAATGAACGCCGCCGGCTCTCTGGAAGTGTTGATGCCGAGCACCCAACCGGCCGAGTTGTGGCAGGAATCCGGGCGCTGGGAAGAGTACGGCCCTGAGTTGCTGCGCTTCAAGGATCGGCATGGCCGCGACTTTTGTGCGGGCCCGACCCACGAAGAAGTGATCACCGACCTGATGCGCAACGAGTTGAGCAGCTACAAGCAGCTGCCCCTCAACCTGTACCAGATCCAGACTAAATTCCGTGATGAAATCCGCCCACGCTTCGGCTTGATGCGTGGCCGCGAGTTCATCATGAAGGACGCGTATTCGTTCCACGCCGACCAGGCTTCGTTGCAGGTCACCTACGACCGCATGCATACCGCCTACTGCAACGTGTTTACGCGCCTGGGCCTGAAATTCCGCCCGGTTGAAGCGGACAACGGCTCCATCGGCGGCGCCGGCTCCCACGAGTTCCACGTACTGGCCGAGTCCGGCGAAGACGATATCGTGTTCAGCAACGGTTCCGACTACGCGGCGAACATCGAGAAAGCCGAAGCCGTGCCACGGGAAACGTCCCGTCCAGCCCCGGCAGAAGAGCTGCGCCTGGTCGACACCCCGGAGACCAAGACCATTGCGGCCCTGGTGGAAAAATTCAATCTGCCGATTGAAAAGACCATCAAGACCCTGATCGTGCATGCCGAAGAAAAAGGCAAGCTGATCGCCCTGGTCATCCGCGGCGACCACGAACTCAACGAAATCAAAGCCGCCCAGCAACCTGGCGTGGCCAGCCCGCTGGTCATGGCCTCCGATGCCGAACTGCGTGACGCCATTGGCGCCGGCGCCGGCTCCCTGGGCCCGCTGAACCTGCCACTGCCGATCATCATCGACCGCTCGGTCGAGCTGATGAGCGACTTCGGTATCGGCGCGAACATCGACGACAAGCACTACTTCGGCGTGAACTGGGAGCGCGACCTGCCAGTACCGACCGTGGCCGACCTGCGTAACGTGGTGGCCGGCGACCCAAGCCCGGATGGCAAGGGCACCCTGGAAATCAAACGCGGCATCGAAGTCGGGCATATCTTCCAGCTGGGTAACAAGTACAGCAAGGCGATGAAGTGCGAAGTGCTGGGCGAGAACGGCAAGCCGATCACCCTGGAGATGGGTTGCTACGGCATTGGCGTTTCGCGCGTGGTTGCCGCTGCGATCGAGCAGAACAACGACGAGAAAGGCATTATCTGGAGTGACGCCCTGGCGCCGTTCCAGGTGGCCCTGGTGCCGCTGCGCTATGAAACCGAGCAAGTCCGCGAAGCCACCGACAAACTGTATGCCGAACTGACGGCAGCCGGTTTTGAAGTGCTGCTGGACGACCGCGACAAGAAAACCAGCCCGGGCATCAAGTTCGCCGATATGGAACTGATTGGCATCCCGCACCGGATCGTGGTCAGTGACCGCGGCCTGGCCGATGGCAATCTCGAATACAAGAGCCGGACCGAAGCCGAAGCCCAACCGTTGCCGGTGGCTGACGTGCTGTCTTTCCTCCAGGCGCGTATTCGTCGCTGAAAACCAGATCAAGAGAAGTCATGTTCAAGCGAAACACCAGAGCCCTGGGGGGCGCCGCCTTGTGCGGCGCCCTGCTTGTCAGCGGCTGCGCCAACCAGATGTCGCAACGCAGTGAGCACGAGGAGCGGGTCGAGCGGAAATTGCTCGACCACAGCCTGCAGATCGATGTCGGCGAACCCAAAGTGCTGGAGCTGCCGCAACGCCGGGTTCGCATTCATGAGCAGAAGACCTTCGAGGTCACCGAGTTCGAAGTCACCCGTCGTTACGACCGCTACACCCCTTACCAACCCTGGCGCAAACTCTATGAGATGCCCTTGGGAGCAGTTGCCCTTGTGGCGGGCGCGGGCGCGAACGTGGCGAATATCTTTGCCCTGGGGCACTTGCCCACCAGCATGACCCATGACTGGCTGACCTACGGCGTGGACGGGCTCAACCCGTTCATGAACGTGCAATCCCATGGCCGTGCGCAACAGAACCTGGCGGGTATTGATGAAGTCCAGCGCGACAAGCGTGTGGAATATTCGAGCCTGCCCTGGAGCGAGCGTCCGGTACAGGTCACCGCCGGCCGGCAAGTGCATGAGCTGACCACCGACCGTAATGGCGTGCTGCGCCTGAACCTGTTGGACAGCCCGTTCGCCGAGCAGGACTTGAACCGCATCACGACCTTGAAGATCAGCGTGGAAGATGGCCAGGACGACGTGCATTCGGACTCGACCCTGGCGATCAGCAACACCCTGCGCGGCAAGCTGCTGGAAGCGCATGCCCTGATCTACGACGACCTGGAAGATGACGAAGTCAGCCAATGGGTGCATCGGGTCAAGCGCCTGTCGGAACTGGGCCTGGAAGAAGAAGCCAGCGAGCTGGAACAAAGCCTGATTGAACTGACCCGCAATGATCCGGAGTTGCAGCAGGAATTCCTGCAAGCGCTGACCAAGGATGCGGGGCGCTTGGTGGCGGATCCCGGCGCACGCTGATACTTCGGAAACGCTTAGATCTAAATGTGTGAGGGCAAGCCCGAATGCCATTCAGTTAAGGCTTTTTTGTAGGAGCGAGGGGGACGCCTAGTTCTTGCTCGCGAAGAACCTCAACGATAACGCGTGTTTCCTGAATCAACGCGGTGCCTGTGAGTTATTCGCGAGCAAGAACTAGGCGTCCCCCTCGCTCCTACAGAAGGCGATGTACGCTTGACCCTCCCACATTTTGTTCCCGGTTTCTACCAAGAGAACTCTAACTGTTCGTTGCCACCACTCAGGTCGAGCAACCGCACCCCAACCCCCAGCAACCGCACCGGTTTGCCACCGCGATTGAATGCCTGGGTCATCAGCTGTTGATAACTCTCCAGGTCCCGCCCTGCCCCAGCCTGCTCCAGCGTGGTCTGGGTAAAGTCATGAAACTTCACCTTCACGAACGGCTTGCCCGCGCGGTAACTGCTGTCGATGCGCGCCATGCGCCCGGCCAGGGTTTCCATCAGTTCGGGGAGTTTCGCCAGGCAACTTGAGAGGTCTGGCAGGTCAACATCATAGGTATTTTCCACACTGATCGATTGCCGGCGGCTGTCATTCTGCACCGCACGCTCATCAATCCCACGGGCCAGGCTCCACAGCCGCTCACCAAAACTGCCAAATTCGCGCACCAGTGCCAGCTTGTTCCACTCGCGCAACTGCAAGCAGTCTTCAATGCCCAGGCGCGCAAGCTTGTCCGCCGTCACCTTGCCAACGCCATGCAGCTTGCTCACGCGCAACTGGGAGACAAAGTCTTCGACCTGGTCGGGGGTGATCACGAACAGGCCGTTGGGTTTCTTCCAGTCGCTGGCGATCTTGGCCAGGAATTTATTCGGCGCCACCCCGGCGGACACGGTGATGTGCAGTTGGTTGGAAACCCTGCGGCGAATGTCCTGGGCGATACGCGTGGCACTGCCGCCAAAGTGCGGGCTGTCAGAGACATCCAGGTAGGCTTCATCCAGCGACAGCGGTTCGATCAGGTCGGTGTAGTCGCGAAAGATCGTCTGGATTTCCTTCGACGCTTCTTTATAGGCATCCATGCGCGGCTTGACGATGGTCAGGTCCGGGCAGAGCTTCAGGGCATGGTGAGAGGACATCGCCGAGCGCACGCCATAGGCCCGCGCTTCGTAGTTGCAGGTGGCAATCACACCACGCCGATCGGCCGCGCCCCCTACCGCCAGCGGCTTTTGCGCCAGGCTCGGGTCATCGCGCATCTCGATGGCGGCGTAGAAGCAATCACAGTCGACGTGGATGATTTTGCGCTGCGTCATATAAAGGGTGTAGTTCAACGGGTGGCCAGTATCGCACTCACCCCTGTATATAGCACCAGTAGTTTGATTCTTCCGTCTGAGCGGTAGGAAAAATCCAAGGTGAATTTATTTTTTCAATCGAGATTGTCCACCCAATAGAGCTGAAACCCTCAGCCAGACTGGGCCCGAGCGTACCGAGCTACGCGCTTGGAGAGCTAAGCAATTGAACCACAAGCGCTTTTCTTCAATTCACAGGTTGACACACCCGCGTTCCTCTGTAGAATGCCGACACACAGACGCGGGATGGAGCAGTCTGGTAGCTCGTCGGGCTCATAACCCGAAGGTCGTCGGTTCAAATCCGGCTCCCGCAACCAAACATCAAAAAAGGCTACTCGAAAGAGTTGCCTTTTTTGTGCGTGTCTGTTTTGTGCTTGTACGAAAATTGTAAGACAAAAAAATCTTTGCCCATCGTGCACTTACCTTCCGCAGTCGACCTCCCCCTCTCATTTCACACTTATTTGACCCATCGGCCCATTAACGGTTGACACCTCGCCGCTGGACTGTAGAATGCCGCCCACAGACGCGGGATGGAGCAGTCTGGTAGCTCGTCGGGCTCATAACCCGAAGGTCGTCGGTTCAAATCCGGCTCCCGCA
>NZ_JBXAFK010000063.1:0-4295 GCF_058793055.1 Pseudomonas sp. MPR-R2A5 | reverse complement strand
CAACCAAACATCAAAGAAGGCTACTCGAAAGAGTGGCCTTTTTTGTATCCGGTGAAAAAGCTCTTCTGAAACAATGGCATGGCATCTTTCATGAAACCGTATAGGGTTTATAGAGTCCATTCCATTGCACACTATGCTTAATCCTCTACGACCAATGGCCGCAGTCGCCGCCCCCGGCGATACGCGTTAATATTTGTAATTATTTTGTCCATAGGGATTGGTAACTTGGCTGGATACCTCCATCCTGTCGCGCACAATCCACGAGGTGATTGATGCGCGCCAACTCGTCTGAACCACAAGACTCCGTCACAGCAGAACAACCGATCACTCCCACCCGTTTGCGCTGGCTGGATCTGTTGAGCAAATATCGCCAACCCATCGGGCTGGCAGTAACCTTGTTGCTGTTTGCAATCGCCCTCGTCGCCTGCCGCCACCTGCTGCTGGAGCTGGACCTCTACGCCCTCCACGACTCGATCCTGGAAGTGCCCAAGCCGTCACTGCTCGGCGCATTCGCCGCCGCCGTCGCCGGCTTCATCATTCTGTTGGGCTATGAGTTTTCCGGCGCGCGCTATGCCGGCGTAAAACTACCTGCCAAGACCCTGGCCCTCGGCGGCTTCACTGCCTTTGCGATCGGTAATGCCATTGGCCTGTCGATGCTCTCGGGCGGTTCGGTACGCTACCGTTTATATGCACGCCACGGTATCGGCGCTTCAGAAGTCGCTCATATGACCGTGTTCGCCAGCCTGGCCCTGGGCTGCGCCCTGCCGCCGCTGGCTGCATTGGCCACCTTGAGCAACTTGCCTGCTGCGTCCACCGCCCTGCATGTATCGCAAGGTTTGCTCGGCGCTATTGCCGGTGCCGTGCTGCTGTTGTCGGCCGCACTGTGCATCGGCATTTATCGCCGTCGCCTGCCGGAGCAACCCTACCCGGACAACCTGCTGGTCAAAGTGGGCCGCCGCACGCTGCGCCTGCCCGGCCGACGCCTGACGTTCCTGCAACTGATCATCACCGCGCTGGACGTCGCCGCCGCCGCCACCGTCCTTTATATGCTGCTGCCGGAAGCGCCGCCCTTCGGCCCGTTCCTGCTGGTGTACCTGCTGGCCCTGGCCGCTGGCGTGCTCAGCCATGTGCCGGGTGGCGTGGGGGTATTCGAGGCCATCCTGCTGGCCGCCTTCGCCGACAAACTGGGGGCCGCCCCCTTGGCCGCCGCCCTGCTGCTGTACCGCATGATCTACGTGGTGCTGCCGCTGCTGATCGCCTGTGTGTTCCTGCTGGTCAACGAGGCACAGCGCCTGTTCCAGACCCAACAGAGCCTGCGAGTGGCCTCGGGCCTGGCTGCGCCGGTGTTGGCCGTACTGGTTTTTTTGTCCGGCGTGGTCCTGCTGTTTTCCGGCGCCACGCCCGAAATCGACTCGCGCCTGGAAAACATCGGCTTCCTGATTCCCCACCGCCTGATTGACGCTTCGCACTTCGGTGCCAGCCTGATCGGCGTGCTGTGCCTGTTGCTGGCCCAAGGCCTGCGCCGCCGTTTGTCCGCAGCCTGGATGCTGACCATGGTGCTGTTGCTGACCGGCGCCCTGCTTTCACTGCTCAAGGGGTTCGACTGGGAAGAAGCCAGCCTGATGACCATGACCGCCGTGTTGCTGGCCATTTTCCGGCGCTCGTTCTACCGGGCCAGCCGCCTGACCGAGCTACCGTTCTCGCCGCTCTACCTGGTGGCCAGCGTATGCGTGCTGGGTGCGTCGATCTGGCTGCTGCTGTTCGCTTATCAAGACGTGCCTTACAGCCACCAACTGTGGTGGCAGTTCACCCTGGATGCCAACGCCCCACGCGGCCTGCGCTCGCTGCTGGGTGCCGCCGTGCTGCTGGTGATCGTGTCGCTGACCTGGCTGCTGCGCACGGCGCGCCCGGTGATCCACCTGCCGACCGCGGAGGAGCTGGAGCGTGCCACCAAAATCCTGATGGCCTCGTCGCAGCCCGACGGTGGCCTAGCACTGACCGGTGACAAGGCGCTACTGTTCCACCCCAACGACGAGGCCTTCCTGATGTATGCCCGTCGCGGGCGCAGCCTGGTGGCCCTGTACGACCCGATCGGCCCGACCCAACCCCGCGCCGAGATGATCTGGCAGTTCCGTGACCTGTGCGACATCCACCATGCGCGCCCGGTGTTCTATCAGGTGCGGGCGGAGAACCTGCCGTACTACATGGACATCGGCCTGACCGCGATCAAGCTGGGCGAAGAAGCCCGGGTCGACCTGAAACGCTTTGACCTGGAAGCCAAGGGCAAAGAGATGAAGGATTTGCGCTACACCTGGAACCGTGGCACCCGGGACGGCCTGTCCCTGGAAATCCATGAACCCGGTACCGCACCGATGGACGAACTCAAGGTCATTTCCGACGCCTGGCTGACCGGCAAGAACGTGCGGGAAAAAGGCTTTTCCCTGGGCCGCTTCAGCGACGACTACCTCAAGCACTTCCGTATCGCGATCATTCGCTTCGAAGGGCACCCGGTAGCCTTTGCCAACCTGCTCGAGACCTACAACCACGACCTGGCCAGTCTCGACCTGATGCGCGCCCACCCGGACGCGCCAAAGCTGACCATGGAGTTCATGATGGTCGGCCTGATTCAACACTATAAGAGCCACGGCTATGCCCGCTTCAGCCTCGGCATGGTGCCGTTGTCGGGCCTGCAACCGCGACGCGGTGCGCCGCTGACCCAACGCTTGGGCTCAATGGTGTTCCGTCGTGGCGAGCAACTGTATAACTTCCAAGGGTTACGCCGCTTCAAAGACAAGTTCCAGCCTGACTGGGAACCCCGTTACATGGCCGTGCCCGCGGGACTTGATCCGCTGGTTGCACTGGCCGATACCGCCGCCCTGATCGCGGGCGGCTTGACTGGATTGGTGAAACGCTGATGATTCGACGCTCCTGGCGGTATGTATTGGCCTTTGTAGTGCTGCTCGCCCTGGTCCTGGGTGGCGGCTATTGGTACTGGAACCGCCCTGCCCCGCAGCCAACCCTGGAACAACTGCCCCAGGCCGACGGCTCGGTGATGACCCGCGTGACCCCGGCCGGTACGGCGAAAGCCCGGGTCGCCGTGGCCGTGATGGCCGACGAAACCCTGACCGACAGCCAACTGATAGCCCTGAGCCAGGGCGGCAAGGCACAGATTGTCCAGGTGATCCTGCCCAAGGACGACTGCAAGCTGCAGGAACAAGCACTGCAAGGCGCCCTGGGCCAGCTCAATGGCCCGGCGACGCTGGTCAGCGGCATTGGCCCTGGCGCCGCCCTCGCCTGGCGCTGGCTGGCCACACAGAACGACGACAAGGCCAATGCCATTTCCGTCGGCTTCGCCCTGGTGCAGGAAGGCTGCAAGGACCCGCTGCCGAAAACATCCGCCCATGGCAACTGGCTGGTCGCATGGAATGACAACCCCGACGATGAAAGCGCCAGTTTCGTCCGCGACACACCGCGCGCCACCACCAGCATCAGCGACTACGACATTCACTACCCGCAAGTGCTGAACAACGAACTGCGCAAGCAACTGGTGGGCTCGGACAACGGCGGCCTGGCGATTCCCGTCGTGGAAGTGCCGGCAGGCCAGGCCAAGGACACCGTGACCCTGTTCCTGTCCGGCGATGGCGGCTGGCGTGACCTCGACCGCGACGTGGCCGGCGAGATGGCCAAGATCGGCTATCCGGTCGTAGGCATCGACACCCTGCGCTACTACTGGCAGCACAAGACCCCGGAACAAAGCGCCAAGGACCTCACCGAGCTGATGCAACACTACCGGCAGAAGTGGGGCACCAAGCGTTTCGTGCTTACCGGTTATTCGTTCGGTGCCGACGTCCTGCCAGCGATCTACAACCGCATGCCGGAAAACGAACAGCAGCGCGTCGACGCAATCATCCTGCTGGCGTTCGCCCGCACCGGCAGCTTTGAAATCGAAGTAGAAGGCTGGCTGGGCAATGCCGGCAAGGAAGCCGCGACCGGCCCGGAAATGGCCAAGCTGCCGGCTGATAAAGTGGTGTGCATCTACGGTGCCGAAGAGGTCGACGAGAGCGGCTGTACCGACAAGACCGCCGTGGGCGAGGCTGTGAAGCTGCCAGGCGGGCATCACTTCGACGAAAACTACCCGGCGCTGGCCAAGCGTTTGGTGGATATCATCGTCAAGCACCAGGCCAAGGCCGAATAAACCCGAGCCTTACACAAATCAAACTGTGGGAGGGGGCTTGCCCCGGTACAAACCGGGGACATCGTTTACATTTCTAACCGGGGACATGGTTTACAGGTTA
>NZ_JBXAFK010000062.1:0-38780 GCF_058793055.1 Pseudomonas sp. MPR-R2A5 | reverse complement strand
TTGTTTACCAAGGAGTTTTCCGTTTCGACTGCGCCGGAAGTGGGGCGAATTATAGACTTCCAGAATCTGCCGTCAACACCTATTTTCATATTTCTGTCATATCGATCAAAAAAGCCTCAAATACACGAAAGCCGGCCCCAAGGGGCCGGCTTTCAACGCTTATTACAAGCTAGGAAACGCAAACTGCGACGCTTCATGACTGGCCCGTTGCGGCCAACGCTGGGTAATCGCCTTGCGACGTGTGTAGAAACGCACCCCATCCGGACCATAAGCATGCAAGTCACCGAACAGCGAACGCTTCCAACCACCAAAGCTGTGATACGCCACCGGCACCGGCAGTGGCACGTTCACGCCGACCATCCCCACTTCAATCTCGTCACAGAACAGACGCGCCGCCTCCCCATCACGGGTGAAGATGCAGGTACCGTTGCCGTACTCGTGATCGTTAATCAGCTGCATCGCAGCTTCCAGGCTATTCACCCGAACCACGCACAGCACCGGCCCGAAGATCTCTTCTTTATAGATACGCATCTCGGGCGTCACGCGATCGAACAAACTGCCGCCCAGGAAGAACCCCTCTTCATGCCCGGCAACACTCAAGCCACGACCATCAACTACCAGTTCAGCGCCCGCAGCCACACCGTCTTCTATATAGCCACTGACCTTATCCCGCGCCTGCCCTGTCACCAGCGGCCCCATATCCAGCCCGCAGGAGGTGCCCGCACCGATCTTCAGCGCCTTGACCTGCGGCACCAGCTTGGCGATCAATGCATCCGCCACCTGGTCACCCACGCACACGGCCACCGAGATCGCCATGCAACGTTCACCGCACGAACCATAGGCCGCCCCCATCAAGGCACTGACCGCATTATCCAGGTCCGCATCCGGCATCAGCACCGCATGGTTCTTCGCCCCGCCCAGTGCCTGCACGCGTTTGCCACGTTTGGTCGCTTCGGCATAGATGTACTCGGCAATAGGTGTCGAGCCGACGAAGCTCAGCGCCTTGACTTCCGGCGCCTCGATCAACGCATCCACCGCGCCCTTGTCACCGTGCACCACGCTCAGCACACCTTTAGGCAGGCCAGCCTCCTGCAATAGTTGCGCGATCAGCAACGTCGAGCTTGGATCACGCTCCGACGGCTTGAGGATGAAGCAGTTGCCGCAAACGATCGCCAGCGGATACATCCACAGTGGCACCATCGCCGGGAAGTTGAACGGTGTAATGCCTGCCACCACGCCCAACGGCTGGAAATCCGACCAGGCATCAATGTTCGGCCCGACATTGCGGCTGTACTCGCCCTTGAGAATCTCCGGCGCCGAGCACGCGTACTCCACGTTCTCGATCCCACGCTTCAACTCACCGGCGGCGTCTTCCAGCGTCTTGCCATGCTCTTCGCTGATCAACTGCGAGATACGTGCTTCGTTCTGCTCCAGCAATTGCTTGAAACGAAACATCACCTGGGCACGCTTGGCCGCTGGCGTATTCCTCCAGGCCGGAAACGCTGCCTTGGCCGAATCGATTGCGCTCTGAATAGTCTCGCGACTCGCCAACGGCACCTGGTGAATCACCTGGCCAGTGGACGGGTTGTACACATCGGCAGTGCGACCGGTCTCGCTGACCAACTGGCCATTGATCAAATGCTGGATAAGGCTCATGCAGGGCTCCTGAAAAGTTGTTCTATATAGAAGGAGAAATCAGTCGATCTTGTTCAGCACTTCGCCGACCGCATCAAACAGACGATCCAGGTCCTGCGGTTTGCTGTTGAAGGTTGGCCCAAACTGCAGGGTGTCCCCACCAAAGCGCACGTAGAAGCCGGCTTTCCACAAAGCCATGCCGGCCTCGAAGGGACGCACGATCGCATCACCATCACGCGGGGCAATCTGGATCGCACCGGCCAGGCCGTAGTTACGAATGTCGATTACGTTCTTGCTGCCCTTCAAGCCGTGCAGCGCATTCTCAAAGTGTGGCGCGACTTCGGCCACGCTCTGCACCAGGTTTTCCTTCTGCAGTAGATCCAGTGCCGCCAAGCCAGCGGCACAGGCCACCGGGTGCGCCGAATAGGTGTAGCCGTGGGGGAACTCCACTGCGTACTCCGGCGTCGCCTGGTTCATGAAGGTCTGGTAGATCTCGCTGCTGGCAATCACTGCGCCCATCGGGATCGCGCCGTTGGTGACTTGCTTGGCGATGCACATCAAGTCCGGGGTCACGCCGAAGCTGTCCGCGCCGAACATCGAGCCGGTACGGCCAAAACCGGTGATCACTTCATCGAATACCAACAGGATGTTGTGCTGGTCGCAGATTTCACGCAGGCGCTTGAGATAACCCTGTGGCGGCACCAGCACGCCAGCGGAACCGGCCATCGGCTCGACAAACACTGCCGCGATGTTCGACGCGTCATGCAATTCGATCAGCTTGAGCAGCTCATCGGCCAAGGCGATACCGCCCTGCTCCGGCATGCCGCGGGAAAAGGCATTGCTGGCCAGCAAGGTGTGAGGCAGATGGTCGACATCCATCATCGCCTGGCCAAACAGCTTACGGTTGCCGTTGACGCCGCCCAGGCTGGTACCGGCGATGTTCACACCGTGATAACCACGGGCACGCCCAATCATCTTAGTCTTGGTCGCCTGGCCTTTCAGGCGCCAATAGGCACGCACCATTTTCACCGCCGTGTCGGCGCACTCGGAGCCGGAGTCAGTGAAGAACACGTGGTTCAGGTTGCCTGGGGTCAGGTCGGTGATCTTTTCCGCCAATTGGAAGGACAGCGGATGACCGTATTGAAAGCCCGGCGAGTAATCCAGGGTACCCAGTTGCTTGGCGACGGCTTCCTGGATCTCCTTGCGCGTATGCCCGGCGCCGCAGGTCCACAGCCCCGACAACGAATCGTAAACCTTGCGCCCCTTGTCATCGGTCAACCAGCTGCCTTCGGCGGCCACGATCAGGCGCGGGTCGCGCTGGAAGTTACGGTTGGCGGTGTAGGGCATCCAGTGCGCGTCCAACTTCAGTTGGCTGGCCAGGGACGATGGGGCGTTTTCGGGCATGTTCATCAGCAAAACCTCGCAGGGCAACAGGCAGCGTCGGGATTGAAAAAGCGTTGTTGCAGCTAAATTGCCACGGGGATAAAGTCGGTGAAATTCAACTCTTCTAACCTTCAGTCAGGGATTCACTAAACTATGAGCAGTCGCCGACCCGATCCCCTGGCTCAAGTCAGTGACTTCGATATTCGCCTGCTGCGTATCTTCCGCAGCGTGGTGGAATGCGGTGGCTTCTCGGCGGCGGAAACCGTGCTGGGCATCGGGCGCTCGGCCATCAGCCAGCAAATGAGCGACCTGGAGCAACGCCTCGGGTTAAGGCTGTGCCAACGCGGGCGCGCCGGTTTCTCCCTGACCGAAGAAGGCCGCGAGGTCTACCAATCGGCCCTGCAACTGTTAAGTGCCCTGGAAAGCTTTCGCACCGAGGTCAACGGCCTGCACCAGCATTTGCGCGGCGAGTTGATCATTGGCCTCACCGACAACCTGGTCACCCTGCCCCACATGCGCATCACTCACGCCCTGGCGCAGTTGAAGGAGCGCGGCCCGGACGTGCAAATCCAGATCCGCATGATCGCGCCCAATGAAGTGGAACAAGGCGTACTCGACGGGCGCCTGCATGTCGGTGTGGTGCCCCAGGCCAGTGCATTGTCCGGCCTGGAATACCAACCGCTGTACAGCGAACGCTCACTGCTCTACTGCGCGGTTGGCCATCCCCTGTTTTATGCCGACGACAAGCAACTGGACGACGAACGTATCAACACCCAGGACGCCATCGCCCCCACCTTTCGCCTGCCCGCCGAGATCCAGGCCCACTACCAGGCACTCAACTGCACTGCCAGCGCTTCGGACCGCGAAGGCATGGCGTTCCTGATCCTGACCGGCCGCTATATCGGCTACCTGCCCGACCACTACGCCAGCCTCTGGGTGCAACAAGGCCGACTGCGCGCGCTGAAATCGGCTACACGCTTTTACGATTTGAGCCTGGCTTCGGTCACGCGCAAAGGCCGTCGCCCCCATTTGGTGCTGGAAAGCTTCCTGGAAAGTCTGGCGGCAACACGGTAATTCGGGCTCCACACAAAAAGCTGAGCAACTGGACAGCTTTTTGCAAGGGCACTGGGACCTAGAACCGTCCGCCTCGAGTTTGCCCGCCATGCCACCAGAATCTTCCAGCCCCAGTGACCTGATCTACGGCCTCAATGACCGCCCAAAACCCTTAGCGGCGATACTGGCCGCCCTGCAACATGTACTGGCGGCCTTCGTCGGCATCATCACTCCGCCGCTGATCATCGGCTCCACCCTGGGCCTCACCGCCCACCTGCCCTACCTGATCAGCATGGCGCTGATGGTGTCCGGTGTCGGCACATTCATCCAGGCACGCAGGCCATTTGGCATCGGCGCCGGCATGATCTGCCTGCAAGGCACCAGCTTTGCGTTTCTGGGCGCGGTGTTGTCGGCCGGGTTCCTCGTGAAGCAACGCGGCGGTAGCCCGGAAGACATCATGGCGATGATCTTCGGTGTGTGCTTTTTCGGCGCAGCCGTCCAGATCGTACTGAGCCGATTTATCGGTCAATTGCGTCGAGTGATCACGCCGCTGGTCACCGGGATTGTCATCACCCTGATTGGTATCAGCCTGATCAAGGTTGGGATCACCGACCTGGGCGGCGGCTTCAACGCCCCCGATTTCGGCGCGCCCACCAACCTGGCGCTGGGCCTGTTCGTGGTATTGACCATTATCCTGCTCAACCGCTCGAATACCCCATGGGTGCGCCTCTCGGCGATCATCATCGGCCTGGCCCTTGGCAGCATAGCCGCCTGGTTCAGCGGCAAGCTGGTGCCCCAAGCCCTGCCCGACCTGCCCTTGATCAGCGTGCCGATGCCGTTCCGTTTCGGTTTCAACTTCGACTGGAGCGCCTTCCTGCCGATCGCGCTGATTTATCTGATCAGCAGCATCGAAACCGTGGGCGACCTCACCGCCAATTGCATGATCGCCCGCCAGCCCATCAGCGGGCCTTCCTATATAGGCCGGCTCAAAGGTGGCGTGCTGGGGGACGGCGTCAGTTGCATGATCGCCGCGACGTTCAGTGCGTTCCCCAACACGACCTTCGCCCAGAACAATGGCGTGATCCAACTCACCGGCGTCGCCAGCCGTTACGTTGGCTTATACATCGGTGTCGTGTTGTTTTGCCTCGGCCTGTTTCCACTGATCGGCGCGGTACTGCAGCAGATCCCCAAGCCGGTATTGGGTGGTGCAACCCTGGTGATGTTTGGCAGCGTGGCAGCGGCCGGCGTGCGCATCCTCGCGCAGGCACCGCTGGACCGACGCAGCATGCTGATCATCGCCACCTCCTTTGGCGTGGGCCTGGGCATTGCCGCCCAACCCAACCTGCTGCACTTGATGCCAACCCTGGTGCAAAACCTGTTCGACTCGGCCATCACCAGCGGCGGGCTGACGGCCATCGTGTTGTGCCTGCTGCTGCCGGAAGCCAAGGCGGGCACCGCTGCCGCAAACCACGGGCCAGAAAGCGACACTCTGGAACCGCTTTGACGCTTTTATTGCATCAGGACTTGTCTGAGGCTTGAGGGTGGGTTATCTGTGCACACGTCGTCTCTATCGATCAGCACGGAAACCTCCATGAGCCTCGAAGTTCCTGCCCACAGCAACCCCGCCGGGAAGCCCGCCAGCCGTATTCGGCAAAAGAACGAACAAGCGATTCTTCAAGCGGCTGAAGATGAATTCGCGCGCCATGGCTACAAGGGCACCAGCATGAACACCATTGCTGCCAGTGCCGGGTTGCCGAAAGCCAACTTGCACTACTACTTCACCAACAAGCTGGGCCTGTATATCGCGGTGCTCAGCAATATCCTCGAACTGTGGGACAGCACCTTCAACGCGCTGACCGCCGAGGACGACCCTGCGGTGGCACTCACGCGCTACATCCGCACCAAGATGGAATTCTCGCGGCGCCAGCCGCAGGCCTCACGCATCTTCGCCATGGAGATCATCAGCGGCGGCGAATGCCTGACCGAATATTTCAGCCAGGACTACCGCGCCTGGTTCAGCGGCCGGGCCGCGGTATTCCAGGCCTGGATCGACGCCGGCAAGATGGACCCCATCGACCCCGTGCACCTGATCTTCCTGCTGTGGGGCAGCACCCAGCACTACGCCGACTTCGCCACCCAGATCTGCCGCGTCACCGGTCGCACCAAACTGACCAAGCAGGATATGGAAGACGCCGGCACCAACCTGATCCACATCATTCTCAAAGGCTGTGGCATCAAGCCTGCCTTCTAGACGACGAAACTTATGCCTTTCACGCTTACCGGCCTTTGCGAATTTCGTGAAGAAATACGCAAAAGCCGCTTCATCACACTCGCAGCACCGATCACCAGCCCACAAGAAGCCCAAGGGTTTATCGAGCAGCACAGCGACCTGAACGCCACACACAACTGCTGGGCCTGGAAGCTGGCCGATCAGTACCGCAGCAACGACGACGGCGAACCCGGCGGTACGGCGGGCCGGCCGATCCTGGCCGCGATTGAAGCCCAAGGTTTTGATCAGGTCGTGGTGCTGGTGATTCGTTGGTATGGCGGCATCCAGTTGGGCACTGGTGGATTGGCCCGTGCCTACGGCGGCGGCGCGAATAAATGCCTGCAAACGGCCGAACGTATTGAATTGATCAGCCGGGTACCGCTCAGTTGCGCCTGCGGATTCTCCGAACTGAACCTGGTCAAGCTGCGCGTCGCCGAACTCGGCGGCTTGGTCGTGGAGGAAACCTTCACCGCCAATGGCGTGGAATTGCAACTGGCCCTGGGCGAACTGCAGATCGAGACCCTGCAAATCCAGCTCGCCGACTTAAGCCGTGGGCGCATCCTGCTGCAACGCTGAAACTGCCCACATCTACTGTGCACCTGCCTGTGGATAAGCTGAGCACATTCGTCTGTAACCCCTCTGTCACAAGGGTTTGCGGGCATTGATCAGTTTTTGTTCAAGCTAGCCGGTCCCCAAGCCAATCTCACTCCAAAACAGTCAGTTAGGCTGCTTATGGCCTTTGGAACAAAGGAGCGCAGCGTTTATATCCACAGCCGTGGCTTGCGCACAATAACTGTGGAGCAAGCTGTGGATAACCCGTGCAAGAGTACACAGGTCGCACGCCGTGCAATGCTCGGCGCAAACTGTACGTTTTTTGATCAGCAAGGCCCGCTCCTTTTTTTCGACGCCTGCGGTAAGGTGGTGCGCTGAATTCCCTGAATCGCGTCTGAAAAGGAAGCTCTTCATGTCTACGCCAAAAACCGCACTGATCATCGGCGCCTCTCGCGGGCTGGGTCTTGGCCTGGTCCAGCAACTGCTCCAAGACGGCTGGGACGTGACCGCCACCGTGCGTGACCCGAACAAGGCCGATGCACTGAAAGCCGTTGGCCCGGTTCAGATCGAGAAACTCGACATGGACGATCAGCAAGCCGTGATTGCCCTGAGCCAGCGCCTCAAGGACCGCACCTTCGACCTGCTGTTCGTCAACGCCGGCGTCAAGGGCCCCGCCAACCAGGAGCCCGGCCACGCCACCCTGGCGGAAGTCGGCCAGCTGTTTTTCACCAACGCCGTGGCGCCGATCAACCTGGCCCAGCGCTTTGTCGGGCAAATCCGCAAGGACAGTGGCGTGCTGGCCTTCATGAGTTCGGTGCTGGGCAGCGTCACCATTCCCGATGGTTCAGACCTGGCGTTGTACAAAGCCAGCAAGGCCGCACTCAACTCGATGACCAACAGCTTTATCACCCAACTCGGCGATCAGAAATTGACCGTGCTGTCCCTGCACCCAGGCTGGGTAAAAACCGACATGGGCGGCGAAAACGCGCACATCGATGTCGCCACCAGCGTACGTGGCCTGGTCGATCAGGTGAATGCCTACACCGGCAAAGGCGGCCATCACTTTGTGGACTACCGGGGCCACACCATTCCTTGGTAAGCCGCGATTAACGGTGGGAGCGCGCTGGCTCGCGATGAACTCGAAAGCCGCGCTTTCCTACAGCTAGACCAGATCCAGAACTACACGTAATCTACCCACCTCGCCCTCCCCGGCGACCCTGGATCAGCAGACAGGGCAACACTGAGCTGGCAAACCTGAACCCATCATTCAGAGGAGCCGGCCAATGCCTGCGACCCGTACCTGGTTAAAAAACCCCCGCGCGATTTTCACTGCCAATGGCCTCGATGCCCGTGGCGGCCTGGTGCTGCAAGACGGTGTGATCACCGAAGTGCTGGGCATAGGACAAGCACCTGCGCAGCCCTGTGCACAAGTATTCGATGCCCGCGAGCATGTGGTTCTTCCAGGGTTGATCAACACCCATCATCACTTCTATCAAACCCTGACCCGTGCCTGGGCGCCGGTGGTCAACCAGCCGCTGTTTCCATGGCTGAAGACCTTGTATCCGGTATGGGCGCGACTGACCCCGGAAAAGCTCGCCCTCGCGTCCAAAGTTGCGCTGGCGGAGTTACTGCTTTCAGGCTGCACCACGGCGGCTGACCACCACTACCTGTTCCCCGACGGCCTGGAAAATGCCATCGACGTGCAAGTCGAAACGGTGCGCGAACTGGGTATGCGCGCCATGCTCACCCGCGGTTCCATGAGCCTGGGCGAAGCCGACGGTGGCCTGCCGCCGCAGCAGACGGTGCAAGAAGGCTCTGTCATCCTGGACGACAGCCAGCGCCTGATCCGCCAGTACCACGAACGCGGCGAGGGCGCGCAGATCCAGATCGCCCTCGCGCCCTGCTCACCGTTTTCCGTCACCCCGGAGATCATGCGCGCCAGCGCCGAACTGGCCGATAACCTCGATGTACGCCTGCACACTCACCTGGCGGAAACCCTCGACGAGGAAGATTTCTGCCTGCAGCGCTTCGGCCTGCGCACCGTGGATTACCTCGACAGCGTCGGCTGGCTCGGGCCGCGCACGTGGCTGGCACATGGCATTCATTTCAACCCGGACGAAATCGCGCGCCTGGGTGCCGCCGGCACCGGGGTCTGCCACTGCCCAAGTTCGAACATGCGCCTGGCTTCCGGTATTTGCCCGACCCTCGACCTGCTCGCGGTCGGCGTGCCCATCGGCCTGGGCGTGGACGGCTCGGCCTCCAACGATGCCTCGAACATGATCCTCGAAACTCGCCAGGCGCTGTACATCCAGCGCCTGCGATACGGCGCGCAAAAAATCACACCCGAGGGCGTGCTGGGCTGGGCGACCAAAGGGTCGGCACACCTGCTGGGCCGTACGGACATCGGTGAATTGGCCGTGGGCAAACAGGCCGACCTCGCGCTGTTCAAACTGGATGAGCTGCGCTTCTCCGGCAGCCACGATCCGATTTCAGCGCTGCTGTTGTGCGGCGCCGACCGCGCGGACCGGGTAATGATCGCCGGCAAATGGCGGGTGATCGACGGACAGGTCGAAGGCCTGGACCTGAAAGGCTTGATCGCCGATCACAGCCAGGCGGCGCGGCAGCTAATCGCCGGAACCTAAGTCAAACACGGGTCAGAATGTGGGAGGGAGCTTGCTCCCGATGGTGGTGTTTCAGTCGGCACATGTACTGGCTGATCCACCGCTATCGGGAGCAAGCTCCCTCCCACATTGGATTGCGCGGTGCTTACAAGCCCAACATCGACAACATGATAAACGTCGCAAACAACACAAAATGGGTCATCCCTTCGATGGCGTTGGTTTCGCCATCGTTGAGGTTGATCGCGCTGACGATCAGCGTGATCAGCACCATCACCGTTTGCACCGGCGTCATCGCCATCTGGAACGGCTGCCCGGTGTAGAGCGCCATGGCCTCCATCACGGGCACCGTGAGGATCACCGTCGACAACGATGCCCCCAGCGCAATATTCACCACCGACTGCATGCGGTTGGCCAACGCGGCCCGCAACGCCGTCAGAATTTCCGGTGCCGCCGAGATAGCGGCGACCACGATCGCCGTGACGACCGGCGGAGCACCGGTGCCTTCCAGGCCGAGGTCGAGCGTCTTGGACATCACCTCGGCCAGCGCACCGATCACAATCACGCCAAACACCAGGGTGCCGATGGAGAACGCCAGGTTCACCGGCGGCGCCTCTTCCTCCGGCAATTGCTTGCGACGCTTTTCCGGGTAGCTGTAGCTGAAGAAGTAACTGTGCGGGCCCACCTGCATGCGCAGGAACAAGGTGTACAGCACCACCATCGCGCCGATGGTGAATGCAGAGTAAATTTTCCAGTCCGCCTCAGGGATAAACTCCGGCACCACCATCGACACGCCCATGGCAGTGAGGATCATCACGCTGTAGGTCCGCGCCGAATCATCGTTGTAGGACTGTTCGCCGTGCTTGATCCCGCCCATCAGCGCGGCCAGGCCGAGGATGCCGTTGATGTCGAGCATCACCGCCGAATAGATGGTGTCGCGCACCAGCGTGGGAGACGGTTCGTTACTCATCATGATCGCCAGGATCACCACTTCCACCAGCACGGCGGCCAGGGTCAGGATCATGGTGCCGTAGGGGTCGCCCACCTTTTCCGCCAGTTGCTCGGCATGGTGGGCAACACGCATGGAGGCGACCACGATAAAGCCGATCAGCACCAGGCCGGCCAGCAGCGCGACCATTTGCCCGCTGTGGAGCATCCAGTGCTCCAGCGGATAGGCGGCGATGGCGGCAATCAGCGCCAGCAGCATGAATTTTTCTTGCTTGAGGGATGTGAGCATTCCGGGCCTTTTAGTGCGGCAGATCAGTCATTGATGGGGTACAGACTGCGCCAAGCCGCTAACGTTTCGTTACACCTTAGTTCACGTCGCCCTTGCGTGAATCAAACCAATACTCTCCTGCTGGTCAGGTTTTGCCGATTATTTCAGCCATGGCCTGTAGAATGCCGCCATTGCACCTGATGAGATTTTAGAAATGTACGATTGGCTCAACGCCCTGCCCAAGGCTGAATTGCACCTGCACCTGGAAGGCTCGCTGGAGCCGGAGTTGCTGTTCGCCCTGGCCGAACGCAACAAGATTGCGCTGCCGTGGAACGACGTCGAAACCCTGCGCAAGGCCTATGCCTTCAACAATCTGCAAGAGTTTCTCGACCTGTATTACAAGGGCGCCGACGTGTTGCGCACGTCCCAGGATTTCTACGACCTGACCTGGGCCTACCTGCTGCGTTGCAAGGCGCAGAACGTGATTCACACCGAACCTTTCTTCGACCCGCAGACCCACACCGACCGTGGTGTGCCGTTCGAAGTGGTGCTCAACGGCATCGCCGCGGCGCTTAAAGATGGCGAGCAACAATTGGGCATCACCAGTGGTTTGATCCTCAGCTTCCTGCGCCACTTGAGCGAAGCCGAAGCCGAGAAAACCCTCGACCAGGCCCTGCCGTTCCGCGATGCGTTCGTGGCCGTCGGCCTGGACAGTTCGGAAATGGGCCACCCGCCGAGCAAGTTCCAGCGCGTGTTCGACCGCGCTCGCCACGAAGGCTTCCTCACGGTGGCCCACGCCGGCGAAGAAGGCCCGCCGGAGTACATCTGGGAAGCCATCGACTTGCTGAAAATCCAGCGCATCGACCATGGCGTGCGCGCCATCGAAGACGAACGCCTGATGCAGCGCATCATCGACGAGCAGATCCCGCTGACCGTATGCCCGCTGTCCAACACCAAGCTCTGCGTGTTCGACGACATGGCCCAGCACAACATCCTCGAGATGCTCGAACGTGGCGTGAAGGTGACGGTGAACTCGGACGACCCGGCGTACTTCGGCGGCTATGTCACCGAGAACTTCCACGCGCTGTACACCTCCCTGGGCATGACCCAGGACCAGGCCAAACGCCTGGCGCAAAACAGCCTGGATGCGCGGCTGGTCAAACCGTAACCCGCACTCACTGGATGAATGCAGGCTGGATGTGGGAGGGGCACCGCTCCTCCCACAGTGGTTGCGTGTTGCGCTTTAGATTTCGGCGAGTTCCTCAAGCGTCTTGCCCTTCGTTTCCATCCCGAACACCCATACCACCAGCGCGGCCACCGCAAAACACAGCGCCCCCAAGGCAAACACCCCGCCCTGGCCGGTGATCGGGAATACCAACCCCGTCACCAACGGCCCCAGCAACGACCCGACCCGGCCAATTGCCGATGCAAACCCGGAGCCCGTCGCGCGCGCCGAGGTGGGATACAGTTCCGGCGTGTAGGTGTACAACACCGCCCACATGCCAAACAGGAAGAACTGCATCAACAGTCCTGACGTAATCAGCAGGCCAACGTTGCCGCCAAACACTGCGCTCTGCCCATACAGGAACGCCATCACCCCGCCGCCCAGCAACGTCACGACGCACACCGGCTTGCGCCCCCAACGCTCCACCAGCCAAGCCGCCATCAAGAAGCCGGGGATCCCGCCCAGGGAAATGATCACGGTGTAGTACACCGACTGGGTCACGGCAAAACCCGACTGCTGCAACAGCGCACTCAACCACGAGGTCAACCCGTAGAAGCCGAGCAAGGCAAAGAACCACACGCTCCAGATCATCATCGTGCGCTGGCGGTACTGCGCCGACCACAATTGCTGAAACGCCGAGAAAAAATTCCCCGGCGCGCTCTCCACCCGTGGCAGGCGGATGGGCTGCGGCAAGTCAGCACGGCCCAGGGAGTCACGCACCTTTTGCTCGATGCCCAACAGCACCTTGTCTGCCGCCTCAGTTCGCCCGGCCTGCTCCAGCCAGCGCGGTGACTCCGGGATAAAAAACCGGATCGCCAACACGAAGACCGCCGGCACGGCCAGCACCAGGAAGATGTCGCGCCAGCCAATCACCGGCAACAAGAAATAACTCAGCACGCCCGCCGCCACAAAGCCCAACGGCCAGAACCCATCCATCAAGGCGATATAGCGCCCGCGCCGTTTGGCCGGAATCAGCTCCGAGAGCATCGACTGCGCGATGGGAAACTCCATGCCCATGCCTATGCCCAGCAGGATGCGAAACAACGTCAGCGTCTCCACCGTCTGCGCGGTGGAACACAGGTAGCTGGCAATGCCCCACAACACGATGCTCCACTGGAATACCGGCTTGCGCCCGAAACGATCCGCAAGCATCCCGGACAACGAAGCGCCCACCACCATGCCGAAGAAACTCGAACTGGCGAGCAGGCCGGCCTGTGCCGTGCTCAGGCCGAACTCGGCTTTGATCGAGCCTAGAAGGAAAGTCATCATCGCCAGGTCCATGGAGTCGAAGAAAAACGCCAGGGCGATGATGATAAAGATGACTCGGTGGTAGCCACTGATGGGCAACCGTTCCAATCGCTCTGCCGCGCTATAGCCTTGCTTACCCATGCCGCACCCCCTGTGTGGAAATCCCCTCAGCGAGTGTGCGGCATCGTTTTTCCCGATTATTGCTGGATGCGACCTGACCGAAACTCTGAACGACCCTGCTACCGCGCAAACCGAAACTAGTGCCCGTGGGAGGCAGCCAAACGGGTGATTTCCACCAAGCCGGTATCGCTCACCAGCAACGTCAGGGAATCATTGAGCGCGTTGATCCAGTTCGACTGCATGAACAGTTGCAACAGCCCCGCCCCCAACGCGCCCCCAAGGTGGGGTTGCTGCTGGCTCCAGTCGAAACAGTCGCAGACCAGCGGAGACGCCAGGGCCTGGGTGAAAATGCCCAGGCCCGCCAGGTGCTGCGCGCCTTTAACGGTCACCTCGATACGCTGCTCGTGACGCTCGATCCACCCTGCCGCCAGCATCCGTTGATACAACGCCGCCGCCAGTTCACCGCCCAGGTGGCCATGGCACAACCGTGCGCGGCGCAACAACGGTGGCGCCACCAGTGCCACCGGTAATGCGTTCGGCGTAGTACGCACCGCACTGGCCATGGTGGTACTGGCCAGGGCATCGATGGCGGTGGTGACATCGGCGGCGGCCACGCGAAACAGCCGTTTGCCGCGACGCGCCTCGACCCGCAGCAAGCCGCTGCCGGCCAGGCGCGCCAGGTGCGCATTGGCCGACGCCGGTGACAGCCCGGCGAGTGTCGCCAACTCATCCGCAGACTTGGTCGATCCGTCCATCAACGCCCAGAGCACTGCGGTGCGTTTGGGCTCGGCGAGCAAGCTGGCGATCTGACTGATGCAAGGTGCCTGTTCCATCGTTTCACTCCCTGTTAAATCATATGTCTGCTGCGGTTGGCGCCAAAGTATAGGTGCGCAAACAGCCGGTTCCGCGGCGTCCGACAGCTCAGAACAGGACAGGACCTGAGTGAAGTTTCCTGCTTTGCTGGAGGCAATTACCCAGAGGTCAATAGCTCCAACCTTTGTGCTGTCAATTTCGCACAGCGGGACACGAGCATTTCCCGCAGCAGGTTGATGGGCTTGCTCAACTGCGCGCGGTGCGCGCACAGCAGATTGAGCGGCGTACGTTCGCCGCGCAGCTCCGGCAGGATCACGCGCAAGCGCCCAGCCAGTACATCGGTGCTCACATCCAGCCAGGACTTGTAGGCAATGCCTACACCCGCCACCGCCCAACGTCGCACCACATCAGCGTCATCACTGAAGCGGTCACCGCTGACCGTCAGGCTGACTTCGCGTTTGCCGTCGTGGAAACTCCAATGGTCATGGACGCGACTGCCGAGCATGTACAACAGGCAATTGTGCTGGGCCAGTTGCTCCAGGTGACGCGGCGCCCCCATCCGCGCGAGGTAGCTGGGCGCCGCACACAGCACACGCAGATTGTCCGGTGCGACAGGCAACGCGATCAGGCTGGAGTCCTCCGGCTCGCCGTAGCGCAGGGCGATGTCCACCGGTTGACGGAACAGGTCGGCGATCCGATCGCCCAGCAACAGGCGCACCGTCAACTGCGGGTACTCACGCTGGAACTCGTCGAGCCACGGCAACAGCTGGTTGCGACCAAAATCCGACGGGGCTGACAGCTGCAACACTCCGCTGACATGGTCCTGGCCGCTGGCGAGCAAGCGGCGCCCTTCATCCAACGCCCCCAGCGCCGCACGTGCATATTCCAGGAAGCCTTCCCCTTCGGCGGTCAGGCGCAGGCTGCGGGTGGAGCGCGCCAGCAACCGCGCGCCCAGTTGTTGTTCAATTCGCTTCAAGGCGGCACTGGCCACCGCGGGCGACAGGTCCATGACCCGCGCCGCCGCCGACAAACTGCCCAAGTCCGCCGCCCGAACAAACAACTGCAAATCATCGAAACGCAGCATTCAACCCATCCATTATCAAAATATTATTGAAACAGACTGCTGTTTTAGCCGCTTTTATCTTCGCCTGAAATAGCCAATGATCGGTGCATCTCATTCATCCCGTGTCAGGAGTCGAATATGTCCGCTGCCTTTAACGTCATCGCCACGCTGATCGCCAAACCCGGCCAACAAGACACCCTGGAACCCCTGCTGCGTGGCCTGTTGGCACCGACCCGCCTGGAAGCCGGGTGCGAGCAGTACGACCTGCATCAGGACCTGCAACACCCCGAGACCTTCTACATGCTCGAACGCTGGAGCAACGATGCAGCGCTCGCCGCCCACGACCAAAGCGCCCATATCCAGAGCTTCCGCGCCAAGGCCGCTGATGTGCTCGAGCACTTCGAACTCAAGCGCCTGAAATTTCTCGCCTGATCACTCTGCTTTTTTTGTAGGAGCGAGCTTGCTCGCGAAAATCGTAAACGATGACGCAGCGCTTCTGGTTCAGCATGGCGCCTATGCGTTTTCCGCGAGCAGGCGCACTCCTACAGTCAACCCCCAACTTCTGGAGCCCCCATGAAAGCCATTGCCTACTACGCCTCACTGCCAATCAACGACCCCAAGTCCCTGCAAGACATCGAGCTGCCGGCGCCCATCGCCGGCCCGCGCGAGCTGCTGGTGGAGGTCAAAGCCATCTCGGTCAACCCGGTGGACACCAAGGTGCGCCAGAACGTCGCCCCGGAAAACGGCGCCGCCAAAGTGCTCGGTTGGGACGTGGCCGGGGTGGTCAAGGCGGTCGGCAGCGACGTGACGCTGTTCAAGGCCGGCGACAAGGTGTTCTACGCCGGCTCCCTGGTTCGCCCGGGCGGCAACAGCGAGCTGCACACCGTGGACGAGCGCATCGTCGGCCATATGCCCAAGAGCCTGGGTTATGCCGAGGCTGCTGCGCTGCCGCTGACCGCCATCACCGCCTGGGAACTGTTGTTCGAACGCCTGCAAGTGCGTGAAGGTAAAGAAGACGAAGGCCAGAGCCTGCTGATCGTCGGCGCGGCCGGTGGCGTAGGTTCGATCCTGACTCAGTTGGCCAGCCAGCTCACCGCATTGAAAGTCATCGGCACCGCGTCACGCCCGCAAACCCAAGCGTGGACCAAGGCCCTCGGCGCCGACCTGGTGATCGACCATAGCCAACCCCTGAGCGAAGCGCTGAAAGCAGCCGGCCACCCGCAAGTCACCCACGTCGCCAGCCTGACCCAGACCGACCATCACCTGGATCAACTGGTGGAAGCCTTGCAGCCCCAGGGCAAGCTGGCACTGATCGACGACCCCAAGGCGCTGGACGTGAGCAAGCTCAAGCGCAAGAGCCTGTCGCTGCACTGGGAATTCATGTACACCCGCTCGATGTTCGAGACGCCGGACATGATCGAGCAGCACAACCTGCTCAACCGCGTGGCCGCGCTGATCGATGACGGCACCCTGAAAACCACGGTGGGCGAGCACTTCGGTGTGATCAATGCCGAGAACCTGCGCCGCGCCCATGCGCTGCTGGAAAGCGGCAAGGCCAAGGGCAAGATCGTGCTGGAAGGGTTTTAAGACCGGTCTGTCGGTGTCGCCCGTTCTTCCTGCGAAGAACGGACGACACCGCTAGTCAGAGAGTTGACTTTTGTCATATTTGTGAACGTGTTCGGGTTTATATTGGCCGCCTTTGCCACGATTCTTTTACATGAGGAAGTCAGCAATGAAGATCCTGATAAAAGCGTTAGCAAAATCCCCGGGCAATAAATGGCAGGTCCGTCTCGACGGCGACGCTTTCACCTTCCGCAGTGAAGCCGAGGCCCGCGCCTTTGCCGACACCCTGCAAGCCCGCATCCAGGCCCCCCATCGCTTTCCGCTCGGCCAGCAACGCTCCGCCGCTGGCTGATCCGTACCTCAGTCCTGCGCCTGCACGGCCCTGGCCCGTTGCAGGCGCTGGGTCGACATCGCAATCGTCACCGCCAATACACCGCACAAGCTGATGACCATGGCCATCGGCATCGCCGTGCCGTCATGCAGCACGCCCACCAACGAAGCGGCACCCGCTGCCACACCGAACTGAATGCAGCCGAGCAACGCCGAAGCGCTCCCGGCCCGAGCGCCCTGCCCGCTCATCGCACACGCCGAGGTGTTGGGCAAAATACAGCCCAGGCTGGCGATGCAGATAAACAGCGGCACCAGCAATGGCCACAAGGCCTGCGTGCGTAACGCTGCAATACCGAGCAAGGTCAACGCGGCCAGGACATAGACCCACACCGTGCGCGACAACAAAAACGCCGGGCCGCGCTTGGCCAGCAAGCGCGCGTTAACCTGGGCAACCAGGATGAAGCCCGCGGCGTTGGAGCCGAACAACCAGCCGTAATGCTCGGCAGGCACGCCATAGAGTTTGATGAATACGAACGGCGATCCGGCGATATAGGCAAACATGCCGGCAATAGAAATACCCCCGGTCAACGCGTAGCCCAGGTAAACCGGGTCTGACAGCAGCGCGCCATAACGGCGCAGCGACCCGGACAAAGGCTGGCGCGGCTGATGGGCCGGGAAGGTTTCCGGCAACCCGAACGCCACAGCGATGGCCGCCATCACGCTGAACACCGACAGGGCCAGGAAAATCGACTGCCAACCCCACACCCCCACCATCACCCCACCCGCCAACGGCGCGAGAATCGGCGCCAGGCCGGTCACCAGCATCAATTGCGAATACACCTTGGCCGAGCCCACGGCATCACATTTATCGCTGACCACCGCTCGCGAAATCACCATGCCCGCACATCCGCCGAGGGCCTGCACGAAACGTGCGCCGATCAGCCATTCGAGGGAGGGTGCATAGGCACAGGCAAAGGATGCCAGGGTGAACAGGGTCACGCCGCTGAGCAGCGGCACACGTCGGCCAAAGCGGTCCGCCAGCGGACCATAGATCAATTGACCGATCGCCAGCCCCCCGAAATACACCGCCAGGGTCAGCTGGATATGTTTTTCATCGGTGGCGAAAGCCGTGGCCATCGCCGGAAAACCGGGCAGGTAGAAGTCGATCGCCAGCGGCGCAAAGGCGCTCAAGGCACCCAAAATCAGGATTATTCGCAGGTTCATCGGGCACCCAAGTGAGTCGGCAGCCCGACAGTCTAGCCGCGCTTGAGTGCCTTGAACATTACGTTAGCTCGCTAACTATCAGAAAATCAGGCGAGCGTGGCCGTGTAACCCTCTTCGCCGATCAGGCTGATGATCTGCTCGGCAGGCAGGCGGCTTTCAACCTCAACCTTCTTGGCCGCCAGATCGACCTTCACACTGGCCGCCGGGTCTTGACCCTGCACCGCCTGGGTCACCGCCCGAACGCAATGGCCGCAGGTCATTCCTTGAACGTTGAATATTTGCATGACATGACTCCTTGAATGAGGTTGGACCCAGTCTCAACCTTGCCACGATAGCAAGGTCAAGTTTTGAAAATATCAGCCGGGCTGGTATTCGGGCGCGGCCTCGGCCAAGCTTCACTTATCTTTGATGTGAACCACGGAGCATTCGCCATGCGCTGGTCGTTTTTTGCCCTTGCCGGCCTGATGAGCCTGTCTGCCGCTGCGCCCATGGCCAGTGCCGCCGAAGACTATGCAGTGCTGATCATTTCCCGCGAACGCCTGGAAGTACCGACCAACTGCGAGATCGGCCTGTACATCCAGGACCAGTTGGCCGGGCGCTTGTTTCAGGAACAGTCCACCTCATTCAACCTGCCCGCCGGCAATGTGTCGTTGCGCCTGAAGTTGCTGCCGGGCCAATCGCCCGGTTGCCTGCCTGGCCTGCTGGCGCCACCCGCGCAGAACATCACGCTGAAGGCCGGTGACGTGCGCAAGCTGCGCATCGCCCAAGGCCCCGAAGGCATGTACCTCAAGCCCGCGGCATTGGAGTATTAAAGGCGCTTGACCTTCCCCACAGGTCAAGGTTGATCCTAGGGGCAACGTCTTAGGAGGACTGCCCCATGAATGGATCCACCACGTTTGACCTGCCCATCGGTGGCATGACCTGCGCCAGCTGCGCTGGGCGTGTCGAGCGCGCGTTGGGCAAGGTGCCGGGAGTGCAACGTGTCAGCGTCAACCTGGCCAACGAGCGCGCTCATATCGAAGTACTCGGCCAGATGGACCCCGCCGTGTTGATCGCCGCCGTCGACAAGGCCGGCTACACCGCCTCCCTGCCGCAAACCGAAACCAAGACCGACGCCGATCAGGCCCAGCGCCTGCACCGCGAACGCTGGTCGCTGACGCTGGCTATTGTGCTGGCGTTGCCCCTGGTGGTGCCGATGCTGGTGCAACCCTTCGGCCTGCACTGGATGCTCTCGGGCTGGGTGCAGTTCGCCCTGGCCACGCCGGTGCAGTTCATCTTTGGTGCACGTTTTTATATTGCCGCGTGGAAAGCCGTGCGTGCCGGCGCCGGCAATATGGACCTGTTGGTGGCCATCGGCACCAGCGCCGGTTACGGCCTGAGCCTGTATGAGTGGCTCACTGCCCCGGCCGGCAGCATGCCCCATCTGTATTTCGAAGCCTCGGCGGTGGTGATCGCCCTGGTGCTGCTCGGCAAATACCTGGAAAGCCGTGCCAAACGCCAGACCGCCAGCGCCATCCGTGCGCTCGAAGCCCTGCGCCCGGAGCGGGCGATCCGGGTGCGTGAGGGCCAGGAAGAAGACGTCGCCATCAGCGCGCTGACCCTCAATGACCTGGTGCTGGTCAAACCCGGCGAACGCTTCCCGGTGGACGGTGAAGTGGTGGAGGGCCAGAGCCACGCCGATGAAGCCCTGATCAGCGGCGAAAGCCTGCCGGTGCCAAAACAACCGGGGGACAAGGTCACCGGCGGCGCCATCAACGGCGAAGGACGCTTGTTGGTACGCACCCTGGCCCTCGGCGCAGAGAGCGTACTGGCGCGGATCATCCGCCTGGTGGAGGACGCCCAGGCCGCCAAGGCTCCGATCCAGAAACTGGTGGATAAAGTCAGCCAGGTCTTCGTCCCGACCGTGCTGGTACTGGCGTTGATCACGCTGCTGGGCTGGTGGCTGTATGGCGCCTCACTGGAGACAGCGATCATCAATGCGGTCGCGGTGCTGGTGATCGCCTGCCCATGTGCCCTGGGCCTGGCCACACCGACCGCGATCATGGCGGGCACCGGCGTCGCCGCGCGCCACGGCATCCTGATCAAGGACGCCGAAGCCTTGGAGCGTGCCCATGCCGTGAGCGCCGTGGTATTCGACAAGACCGGCACCCTCACCTCCGGTACGCCAAAAATCGCGCACCTGGCGGCGGTCGACGGCAACCAATCCCTGTTGCTGCAACAGGCCGGCGCCCTGCAACGCGGCAGCGAACACCCCCTGGCCAAGGCCGTGCTGGATGCGTGCAACGAGCAAGGCTTGAAGGTCGAGGATGTCAGCGCCAGCCAATCCCTGACCGGGCGCGGCATTGCCGGCACCCTCGACGGCCGGTTACTGGCCCTGGGCAACCGGCGCCTGCTGGAGGAAAGCGGTTTGGAGGCAGGCGACCTGGCCGCCTCCGCCAAGCATTGGGAAGCCGAAGGCCGTACCTTGTCCTGGTTGATCGAACAAGGCGCGCAACCGCGTGTACTGGGGCTCTTCGCCTTCGGTGACACCCTCAAGCCCGGCGCGCTGGAAGCGGTGACACAACTCAAGGCGCGACACATCAGCAGCCATTTGCTCACCGGCGACAATCGCGGCAGTGCCCAGGTGGTCGCCCAAGCGCTGGGCATCGACGATGTGCATGCCGAAGTGCTCCCCGCCGATAAAGCCGCCACCGTGGCCGAACTGAAGAAAACCGGCGTGGTGGCGATGGTCGGTGATGGCATCAACGACGCCCCGGCGCTGGCCGCCGCCGATATCGGTATCGCCATGGGGGGCGGCACCGACGTGGCCATGCACGCAGCCGGCATCACCCTGATGCGCGGCGATCCACGCCTGGTACCGGCCGCGCTGGAGATCAGCCGCAAGACCTACGCGAAAATCCGCCAGAACCTGTTCTGGGCCTTTGTGTATAACTTGATCGGCATTCCCCTGGCGGCGTTCGGTCTGCTCAACCCGGTATTGGCGGGCGCGGCGATGGCGCTGTCCAGCGTCAGCGTGGTAAGCAATGCCCTGCTGTTGAAAACCTGGAAACCCAAGGATCTGGAGGACCCGCACCCATGAGCATGAACATCGGCCAAGCGGCGCGCTCAAGTGGCTTGAGCGCGAAGATGATTCGCTACTACGAATCCATCGGCCTGCTGAAAGCCGCCCATCGCACCGACAGCGGCTACCGCGTGTACGGCCCCGACGAGTTGCACACCCTGGCGTTTATCAAGCGTTCGCGGGACCTGGGGTTTTCCCTGGAGGAAGTCGGCAAGTTGCTGGCCCTGTGGCAAGACCGGCACCGGGCCAGCGCCGACGTGAAAGCCTTGGCGCGCCAGCATATCGAGGAGTTGAACCAGAAGATTCGCGAGCTGGGGCAACTGCGCGATACGTTGCAGGACCTGGTGGAGCACTGCCAGGGGGATCACCGGCCGGATTGTCCGATTCTCAAGGAGTTGGCGTCGGGCAGTTGCTGCGCCTGAAGGAGTAAAAGGTGTACACAAAACCAATGTGGGAGGGGGCTTGCCCCCGATAGCAGTGGACCAGTCAATACAAGTATCGACTGATACGGCGCCATCGGGGGCAAGCCCCCTCCCACATTTTTAGATCTCCAATTGCTTGAAGATCACTTCCTCACTTTTAGATCGACAACAGCGTGGGGATCACTGCATCCAAGGCGGCGGCGGAGGCTCTTCCGACGCTTTGCCTGGCGGTGCATCATCCGCCGCCCGAATCGCCTGGCGTCGCTCTTCATCCAGCCGCGCTGCTTCGATTTCGCGGATCACGCCGCCGACATCCGCCAGCTCTTCCGGTTCGTCGAACTCGCCGGTCAAGATGCTGGCCGGGTGCAAAGTGCCGGCTTCATACAACGCCCACATTTCCTTGGCGTACTTGGTCTTCTTCAACTCCGGCGCAAAACGCCCGAAGTAGGACGCCATGTTGCCCACATCCCGCTCCAGCATGTTGAACGCGTGGTTGTTGCCCGCCGCATCCACCGCTTGGGGCAGGTCGATGATCACCGGCCCCGTAGGTGTGAGCAGTACGTTGAACTCGGACAGGTCACCGTGCACCAGGCCGGTACACAGCATCAGCACGATCTGGGAAATCAGGAAGGCGTGGTATTCGCGCGCCTGGTCCGGCTCCAGCACCACATCATTCAGACGCGGCGCCGCATCGCCGTACTCGTCGGCCACCAGTTCCATCAACAGCACGCCTTCGAGGAAGTCGTAGGGCTTGGGCACGCGAACGCCGGCACCGGCCAGGCGGAACAACGCCGCGACTTCAGCGTTCTGCCAGGCGTCCTCGGTTTCTTTCTTACCGAACTTGGAACCCTTGGCCATGGCCCGGGCCTGCCGGCTGTTGCGGACCTTGCGGCCTTCCTGGTATTCGGACGCCTGACGAAAACTTCGTTTATTCGCCTCCTTGTAAACCTTGGCGCAACGCAATTCGTTGCCGCAGCGCACCACATAAACAGCTGCTTCTTTACCACTCATGAGTGGGCGCAGCACTTCGTCGACCAGACCGTCTTCGATCAGGGGTTCAATGCGTTTAGGAGTCTTCATCAGCTTTTATTGTGGGTCCTTTATTACCAAACACGCGTATGGCACTCGTTATACGGCAATCCACTCGCCTCGGGGAGGGGCTACCGACCTTTGACCGTTTAAGAATGCATCCAATATGCCAATTTCCGGCGCAATCAACGTTCGATGATTGCCGTCACACCTTGCCCACCGGCGGCGCAGATCGAAATCAGCCCGCGTCCCTTGCCCGCGGCATCCAGCAGCTTGGCCAGGTTGGCGACGATACGCCCACCCGTGGCAGCAAACGGGTGCCCGGCTGCCAGCGAACTGCCCTTGACGTTGAGCCGGCTGCGGTCGATAGACCCCAGCGGCGCATCCAGCCCGAGGCGTGTCTTGCAGTAGTCCGCATCCTCCCACGCCTTGAGCGTGCACAACACCTGGGCCGCGAACGCTTCGTGAATCTCGTAGTAATCGAAGTCCTGCAGCGTCAGGCCGTTCCTCGCCAGCAAACGCGGCACGGCGTACACCGGCGCCATCAACAGGCCCTCGGCACCGTTGACGAAATCCACCGCCGCCGCTTCGCCATCGCGCAGGTACGCCAGGATCGGCAAACCGCGCTCCCGAGCCCAGGCTTCGCTGCCGAGCAGCACCAGGGAGGCGCCGTCGGTCAGCGGCGTGGAATTGCCGGCGGTGAGCGTACCTTTCTCGCTGCGTTCGAAGGCAGGCTTGAGCGCAGCGAGTTTTTCCAGGGTCAAGTCGGGGCGCAGATTGTTGTCACGGGTCAGGCCGAGAAACGGTGTCAGCAAATCGTTGTGCCAGCCCTCGGCATAGGCCGCAGCCATTTTCTGGTGGCTTTCCAGGGCCAGCTGGTCCTGTTCTGCACGGGGAATCTGCCAGGTTTGCGCCATCAACTCGCAGTGTTGGCCCATGGACAAACCGGTGCGTGGTTCGCCATTGCGCGGCAGTTCCGGCTTGAGGTGATGGGGACGAAGTTGTAACAGGACTTTTAGTCTATCCGCCAAGGTTTTGCTGCGATTGGCTTGCAGCAGAATCTGGCGCAGCCCTTCATTCACACCGATGGGGGCATCGGTCGTGGTGTCCACCCCGCCGGCAATCCCGCACTCGATCTGGCCCAAAGCGATCTTGTTGGCCACCAGCAACGCGGCTTCAAGCCCGGTGCCGCAGGCCTGCTGGATGTCGTAGGCCGGGGTTTGCGGCGACAGGCGCGAACCGAGCACGCACTCGCGGGTCAGGTTGAAGTCACGGGAATGCTTGAGCACCGCCCCGGCGGCCACCTCGCCCAAGCGCAGGCCGTGCAGGTTGTAGCGTTCGATCAGGCCCTCCAGGGCCGCGGTCAGCATCGCCTGGTTGCTCGCCGTGGCATAAGGGCCATTGGAGCGGGCGAAAGGAATGCGATTACCGCCAATGATCGCTACACGGCGCAATTGAGTCATGGAAAGCTCCCTGTCGGTTGTGGGGTAAGACTCTCAGACTAGCCTAGGCTCAATCGAACGACTGCCGCCCCGGGGTGGTCAACCCTTTGAACCCCAGCCTTCGGAGAGCGTTCCATGTCTGACCGTTATATCGACTTCGCCAACTCAAGCCTCGGCCATCGCCTGGTCGCCGCCATTGGCTTGCCGTCACCGGTACGTCTGGAGCGCTGGCAAGCCGGGCGCCTGCGCCCGGTCGAAGGCGCACTGTTGCTGGGCGGCGGCGCGCTGGCGGCCAAGGTGCTTGCATTTGCCAACAAACTCACCGATGCCACCTACCACTATGGCCCCGAGCCGCTGGAAGCAACGACCTGGATTCCCGGGCATGGCCCCAAAATCAAAGCCGTGGTGTTCGATGCCAGCGACTTGCAGCACACCGACCAGCTCAAGCAACTGCGCGAGTTCTTCCAGCCATTGCTGAAAAACCTCGATCACAGCGCCCACCTGGTGATCCTCGGCCGCGCCCCGGAAAGCCTCAGCGACCCATTCGCCGCCAGCGCACAGCGCGCCGTGGAAGGCTTCAGCCGCTCTCTGGCCAAGGAACTGCGCAACGGCGGCGTGTTGCAGTTGCTGTACGTCGGCGACGGTGCCGAAGACCAGCTCGAAGGCGCCCTGCGGTTCTTCCTCTCGCCCAAGAGCGCCTATATCTGCGGCCAGGTGATTCGCCTGCAAGCCTGCGCCACACCGGTGGAGGACTGGACGCGCCCGCTGGCCGGGCGCAAGGCACTGGTCACCGGCGCCGCCCGGGGCATTGGCGCATCCATCGCCGAAACCCTGGCCCGCGATGGCGCCGAAGTGATCCTGCTCGACGTTCCCCAGGCGAAAGCCGACCTCGAAGCCCTGGCCGCGCGCCTGGGTGCGCGCACCCTCGTGCTGGATATCTGCGCCGAAGATGCCGCCGCCCAATTGATCGAACACCTGCCGGCGGGCCTCGACATCCTGGTGCACAACGCCGGTATCACCCGCGACAAAACCCTGGCCAACATGACCCCGGAGTACTGGGACGCCGTGCTGGCGGTCAACCTCAATGCACCGCAGGTGCTGACCAAGGCCTTGCTCGACAGCGGGACCCTGCACGACAACGCTCGCGTGGTGCTGCTGGCCTCCATCAGCGGTATCGCCGGCAACCGTGGGCAAACCAATTATGCCGCGAGCAAGGCCGGGCTGATCGGGCTGGCCGAAGCGTGGGCACCGCTGCTGAAGGAACGCGGGATCAGCATCAATGCCGTGGCACCGGGCTTTATCGAAACCCAGATGACCGCGCATATCCCCTTCGCCCTGCGCGAGGCCGGACGGCGCATGAGCTCGCTGGGCCAGGGTGGCTTGCCCCAGGACGTCGCCGAAGCGGTGGCGTGGCTCGGCCAGCCGGGTTCCGGAGCAGTCAGCGGCCAGGCACTGCGGGTGTGCGGGCAAAGTCTTCTGGGAGCATAAGCATGCAATGGCGAACCTTGGGCAACACGCCGTTTCTTCCACCGCTGTACTGGCGCGCGGCACTCAAGCGCAAGATCAGCGGCAGTCGCTTGCCCGAGCAGGGCTTGCGCTGCCGGGTGAACGTCAATCCCCAGCACGTGGCGGCGTATCGCACGGTGTGCGGTTTTGCCGACAGCCCCATCCTGCCGGCGACGTATCCGCACATCCTGGCGTTCGGCCTGCAGATGCAACTGCTGACGGACAAGGCATTTCCGTTCCCACTGCTGGGTTTGATCCACCTGAGCAATCGCATCCGCATCCATCGGCCCCTGGGCGCCATCAGTGACCTGACCCTCAGCGTGCATGCCCAGAACCTCAAGCCCCACGCCAAGGGCGCAACCTTTGACCTGGTCACCCGCGTCGAAGACGCCCTCGGCCTGCTCTGGGAAGCGGAAAGCCGCATGCTCTGCCGCGGTGTAAAACTCGAAGGCGAAGCGGCAGACGACACCTTGCCAGCGCCCAGCCAAGTCAGTGAGCTGACGCACTGGAAAGCCCCTGCCGATATCGGACGGCGCTATGCGCGGGTTTCCGGCGACTACAACCCGATCCACTTGAGCGCCCTGACCGCCAAACTCTTCGGCTTCCCCCAAGCCATTGCGCACGGGCTGTGGAACAAGGCACGCACCCTCGCCGCCCTCACCGAACACCTGCCCGCCGCCAATATCGACATCCAGGTCGAGTTCAAGAAACCGGTGCGCCTGCCCAGTGAAGTGCGTTTGTATGCCAGCGCTGCCGGTTCCAGTGGCGAGTTGTTACTCAAAGGCGCGGGCGATATTGAACATATGGTCGGCACGTGGCGACCGATTGCCTGACGACATGTGCCGACGCCGGATCGGTCAGTGCGGGGGGTAGTTGGAGAGGATCTTGGTGACGGTGGTGCGGATGGCGTGGCTGCGATCCTGGGGTTCAGGCGAGTTGGCCATCATCTGTTCGTCACTGCCCCGCCACACAAGCTTGCCGTCCTTGCCATCGAGCAGGTCGATCTGGATCGTCGCCACCTTGTAGGTGATGTTGCGCGTTTCGTTGTACATCGGGCCGCCCCAGTAACCGTTCCATGGACCGCCCCAGGCCCCACCGTAGTTGGTGGTGACCTGTTGCTGACGGTCTTCGACGATCAGGTATGCCTGTACGTTCAGGTCAGCCCTGGTGCCTGGTGCGGCGGGGCGCAAGCCGCGCTGGTCAAGTTGTTCGCCCACCGCCTGGCGGATACGTTGTTCCGTCAGGTCACTTTTGATCCGTGGATCATCGGGGCGGTACTGCAGGGCCGGGTCTTTCCAGGCCCAGTTGCGATAGGCACCGAAGTCTCGACTGGCGTCAAAATCGTGATTGACCTGGTTGGTCTGGCAACCGCCCAGCAGCAGTACAACAGCGAGCGTAGCGATACGACGGAACATGGTGGTTCTCCAAGGCGCGACCTGCACTTTAATGAGAATAGCTGTTAACTGGGCGGATAGACGCTCATTGCCTTTTGCACGGCCTGGCGCAACGCGTCTCCCCGCTCGCTGAGGCTGCCCTGGCTGCCCGTTTCCGCGCTGGCGCTCCACACCGGCTGGCCGCTGCGGGCGTCGAACAGATTGACCCGGACCACCACGACCTGCACCTCGTAGGTGCGCACGATCGGCACCGAGTTGTACATGCCGTAGCCATTGCCATAACGGTTATAACCACCGTAACCGTAGCCATAGTCATCCTGGACTTGCTTGAGGCGCTTCTCCAGGTGCACGTCGGCGCTGACCAGCAGGTCCGGCGGGCGATTGTCATGCAGGGGCCGCAAGCCGCGCTGGTCCAACGCGCCACTGACCGCCTCGGCCACCTGTGCCGAGTCCGCCCAGGCCGTCCCCGCCGGCAACTGGCCGTTGCGCCACGCCCAGTTGCGGTAGGCGCCGTAGTCGCGCACCGGCGCCGGATAAGCGCTGGCATCGAAGGTGTTCGCCGCCTGGGCCGGCGCCGGTGGCATCGGGGCCGACGCAGCAACATAGGGATTGGGGCTGGAGCAAGCGCCCAACCCGAGTGACAACATGATTAAACAGAGACGACGCATTTCGACCTCCGCAGACTGGGCCGCTTAAACCGGACGGCAAATCCAGTGCAAATAACGCCCAAGTCCGGCAAAGCTTGGGTGACGACGGTGAGCAAGTTCCATTTCCAGCAAGTCCTGCAAATCAGCACGGGCCTGGAATTCCACCGGCATATAGTCGTGGAACACCCGCACACCACTTTGGCTTTCGACCCGCCAAAGCCCTTCGAGTTGCGCCGCTAACGCCCTTGGATCCAGAGGTTGCTGGGGCGTAAGGCTCTGCTTTTCGCCGGCCATGTCGTTCTTGCGCATCTTGCGGAAGTGGCCTTTGAGCAGGTTGCGATAAATCAGCGCATCGCGGTTATAGAACGCCAGCGACAACAGGCCATCGGGCGCGGTCAGCTGGTGCAGCACCGGCAGGATCGCATGGGGTTCGGCCAGCCACTCCAGCACAGCGTGGCAGAGCACCAGGTCATAGGGCTCGGTGAGTTGGCCGAGCAGGTCTTGCCAGGGTGCCTGGATAAAGGTCGCGCTCTGCCCCGCGTCGGCAAAGCGTTGGCGCGCGCCCTCGAGCATGGGTTCGGCGGGCTCGGCCAGGGTCACCTGGTGGCCGCGTTCGGCCAGCCACAGCGACATATGCCCCAGGCCGGCGCCGATATCCAGCACGCGCAGGGGCCGGTCCGGCAAGGCTTCGCTGAGGTCGGCCTGCAATACGGCAAGGCGAATCGCGCCCTTGGCACCGCCGTAGATCTTCTCGGCGAAGCGCGTGGCCAACTGGTCGAAATGACGATCAGTCATGGGCGAACCGCCGTTCGCTGTCGGCCAGTTTGGCGCGTACGACCTGGTCCATGTCCAGGCCCAGTTCGCTGCACAGCAACAACAGGTACAGGACGATATCGCCGACTTCCTGCCCGGCATGGGCAAGCTTGTCGGCTGGCAACTGGCGGGATTGGTCTTCGGTGAGCCACTGGAAGATTTCCACCAGTTCGGCCATTTCGACGCTGGCCGCCATGGCCAGGTTTTTCGGGCTGTGGAACGGCTTCCAGGCATTGGTATCGCGGATGCGGTGCAAGCGTTCGGTGAGGTGTTCGATATTCATGAAAGGCTCCTGAAGGGGTATAGCTTCGGGGGGATGGGCCTTGAAGGCAAGTGAATAGCGGGGGGTGTTCTTAAAGACGCCATCGGGGGCACTTGCCCCCAATAAGCGCCTAGTCGACGACACTGAACTCGATCCGGGCTGTCTGGCCGGCTTCATCAAGCACGCTGAGCTGGTAGCGGCCCAACTGCTCGAAACTGGCGTTGATGCTGTCCTGGTTGGCACTGTCGCCCAGCGGCGCGCCATTGAGGAACCACCAGCGTCGGCCGCTGCCGCCCAAGGCGGAGATTTTCAGGCGCAGGGCCTGTTGGCTGGCGGCGGGCAGGCGCAGTTGATCGCCCTCGCGCACGCCGACAATCGACAGCGGCGAAGACGCGGCCAGTGCCGGCGGCGGGCAATCCGGGTCGGCTGCAGGGATACGCGCTTCGCGCCGCTCGGCCCTGGGTAGCCAGGGTTCCAACGGCGCGGGCCATAGGGCGATGTCTTTGGCGAACGCCCCTGGGCAATGGGCATCGACCCGCAAGCCCTTGGCGTTGACCCACACGGTTTCCTTCAAGCCCACGCTCAGCGGTTGATCCAGCGCCTGCAAGGTTGGCGGCGTGGTGTTGTCCAGGGTCCAGGCGAAGCGCTGGCGCCGGCAATTGGGATCACTGCGGCTCATGGGCTGGCCCAGCGGCCAACAGATGGCCGCCACGCCGACATTGGCCGGCACCGCCTTAACCGGCGCAGTGATCCCGCGCTGACTGTCGCGGTTAGTCAGCACATCGTGCACCTGCAACATCAAAGGCGCGGCCGATGCCAAGCCGAACTGGCCAGGCACCGGGGTGCCGTCCGGTCGGCCGATCCACACGCCGATCAAGTAACGCGGGCCCACACCGATCGCCCAGGCATCGCGGAAACCGTAGCTGGTGCCGGTTTTCCAGGCCAGCACAGGCCGTTGCACCAGCTCGGCGCGCGGGTCGCGGTCCGGCCGCGCCTGGCCGCTGAGGATGCGCCGTACAATCCAGGCGGCACCGGGCGATAGCATTGGCCGCTCCCTCAGCACATCGTCCGGCTGCAAGCGGATCGTGGCGCTCCTGCCGTCCCGGGCGAACGCGCTGTAGCCACTGACCAGGTCTTCCAGACGGCTACCCGCGCCCCCCAGGATCAGCGCCAGGTTCGGCTCGGCCAATGCAGGCAACGCCAACGGTATACCGCCGATGCGCATCTGCGCGGCAAAGCGCTTGGGCCCGTAGGCTTCCAGCAGTTGCACCGCCGGCAGGTTCAGCGAACTGGACAGCGCCGTGCTTGCCGGCACCGCACCGGTAAAACCCATCGAGAAGTTGCCCGGCCGGTAATCGCCATAACGCCGGGGTACGTCTTGCAACAGGGATTCGGAATGAATCAACCCTTCATCCAGGGCCATGCCATACAGGAACGGTTTCAAGGTGGAGCCTGGCGATCGCAACGCGCTGATCATGTCCACATGGCCAAAGCGCCTGGCGTCGTTGATATCCACCGAGCCCAGGTAGGCGCGCACGGCCATGGTCTCTTCCTCCACCACCAGGATCGCGGCCGAGGTGTGCTCCGGCAAACGTGCGCGCCAGCCCAGCAGCAGGTCTTCAAGGCGACGTTGCAGGGTGGCGTCCAGGGTGGTGCGGATCAGCGGCGGGCTGTCGGGGCGGTTCAGGCGGCGGGCGAGCAAGGGGGCCAGGCTCGGCTCCAGGCGGGGCGCCAGCAGCAGTGGTTCTTCAAGGGCTTCATCGACCGCCGAGGGCGGCCAAACCTGGAACTCGGCAAGCCGGCGCAGCACTTTGTCCCGCGCGTGCTGGGCGCGTTGGGGATGACGGTCCGGGCGCAGGCGGCTTGGCGCCTGGGGCAGTACGGCGAGCAAAGCGGCTTCGGCATGGGTCAGTTGCGCCGGCGACTTGCCCAGGTACGCCCAACTGGCCGCCGCCACGCCCTGCAAGGTGCCGCCAAACGGCGCGCGGTTCAGGTACAGGTTGAGAATTTCTTCCTTGGACAGGTGCCATTCCAACTGCGCCGTACGCCATAGCTGGCGCAGCTTGCCGTAGAAGGTGCGCGAATGCGGGTCCAGCAAGCGCGCGACCTGCATCGACAAGGTGCTGCCGCCCGATACTACCCGCGCGCCGGTCAGGTTCTGCCAGGTGGCGCGCGCCAGTGCCAGCGGGTTGATACCGGGGTGCTGGTAGAACCAACGGTCTTCATAGGTGAGTAACGCATCGAGGTAATACGGCGATACTTCGCTGGTCTGCACCGGATAACGCCACACCCCATTGGCATCGGCAAACCGCCACAATGGCGTGCCATCCTCAGCCAGCACCACGCGCGCCAGGTCATCCTTGGGCAAGGGCAAAGGCCAGATGCGATCAGCCAGCCACAGTAGCGCAACCAGCAGCAATACAGCGCCCAACGCCCACCGCAGTACCCGTTTAAGGCGGCTTGTTCGCGAGGGCGGCGAGCCATTGGGTATAGCGGTCACAGACCCACCGCCATCGGGAGCAAGCCCCCTCCCACATTCGTCGGCGCATCCCCATGGGAGATTAATCGCAAATTCAACCCCGCAAACCTCTATGCTTCAGGGAACTAGCCGCCCCCAGGCACGACCAAAGGCTCAGTCCTGGCAATTTTGTCCACTCCTTCATCGAGACACACCTATGCAAGCAGACTTTTTCGGATGGCTGGGTCACACCCTGGGCTTGATCATCCATTACATCGTCGAGTTCTTCAGCGGGCTGTTCAATATGCTGTCCAACGCCGGTGGCGATTTTGTCGAAGGCCTGTCCCGGGCATTGGGCATGGACACCTCAATCATCAGCATCATCACCCTGATCGTCGGCCTGCTCTTTTTGTATTCGGCCGTGCGCGCCTTTATGCGGGCCTCGATCATCGTCGGCGTCATCTGGTTGATGCTCGGCCTGTGGCTGCTCAGCTGGGTCGTCCACTAACCCCGAGCGTGCAGCCATTCCCCTGCAAGCGTACATCGGCTTCTGTAGGAGCGAGGGGGACGCCTAGTTCTTGCTCGCGAAAAACGTCAACGATAACGCGTGTGTCCTGAATGAACGCGGCGCCTGTGAGTTTTTCGCGAGCAAGCTCGCTCCTACAAAAAACCTTTACCAAGCGGGGCTATCAGCGCCCCTTGATCACCAGATCCGCCGGTGTCTCACCCACCGCCTGCCAGTTCGGTCGATACATCGACTCCACCTGCGGCGGCGGCACGCGGTAGGTGCCTGGCGTCACCGCCCGCGCCAGATACAGCAAATGCGTGGTGCCAGAGCCGTCCAGGTTGATCGCCGCCACATAGCGGTCATCACGAAACTCCTGATGTTTGAGCGACGCGTTCTGCATCGACTCACGCCATTCCTTCACCTGGCTGCTGGCGTTCTCCAGGCTCGCCGCACTCTGCGCGAGGTTCTGGTTCTCCAGCTCCAGGCCCGCGGGCAGCAAGTCCACGACCAACGCATCCGGCACCCGTTGCTTGGCGCTCACCGCCACATGCACCAGCACCAGATCGCCGCTGTTCACATTACGCAGGTTCAGCGGCTGCCCGTTCATGCCCAGGTATTCACGGCGGATGCTCAGGTTGTCGCCGCCTGCGGCCGGTGGCACCTGTGGATAACCGGAAATCGTCAACTGCTGGTACACCGGCGCCTGGCCCTGATTGCTCAGGCTCAGGTCGCTGGACAACTGTTTGCCATCCAGCTCAAGCGTCGACTGCTGATTGTTCAACTCATGCACGCCACCACTGCCGGTGAGCGATACCTGCCAGTTGGCCTCCGGCTGGGCAAAGCCCAGGCGGCCGGCCAGGAACAAGGAATTACGCTCCTGGGTCGACAGGTACGGGCTGGCGGCCAGTTGATCCGACAGGGTGAACAAGCGCTCCTCACGCTTGCCCTTGGCCAGATCATTTTCTTCCAGCAAGGCCAGGATCATCGCCTGGTCACGCAACGGGCTGCCGTAGTCGGCCAGCCACTCATTGGCATTGCGTTGCGCCGCCAAGCCGGCCAGCAGCGCCTGATCGGCACGCGGCTGGTCGCCCATTTTCTGCAAGGCGATGGCCAATTGCACCAGCGGCAAGCCGGACCGTGCATCGCTGCGCCGCTCGAAGATGCTGCGCAACGCGCCCAATGGCGCCTGTTGGCTGCGCGCCAGGACCATGCCCGCATATGCCTGCACGGCAAAGCGGGTGTGGTCGGCGTTGTCGCTGTAGTCGACTTCGATCAGGTTGCGTTCCTGCACGTAGCGCAGCAGACGCTCACTGGCTTTTTTCAGCGCTTCGGGTGGCACGGCAAAACCCTGGTCGCGGGCGCGCAGCAGGAAGTCGGTGACATAGGCGGTCAGCCAATATTCTTCTTCGCCATCGGCGCCCCACAAACCGAAGCTGCCGTTGTAGCGCTGCATGCCCAGCAGGCGTTCGATACCCAGTTCGATCTTGCGTTTGCGCGCGGCATCCGGCTCGCCCTTGACGCCCAGGCGCTTGAGCAAGGCGTCGTCGGCATACAGCGATGGGTAAAGGCCGCTGGCGGTTTGTTCGAGGCAACCATAAGGGTAAGCCTTGAGCGCACTGATCTGCGCGCCGAGGTTCAACGGTGGTCGGCTCGACAGGCTGAGCAATGCCTGGCGCCCCGATGCATCGAACTGATCCAGCGCGCCCGACGGCAGGCTCCACGGCTGATCCTTGAGGACGGCGCGGTAATGCTTGAGCAGCGCCGGGTACGCCGGACGTACGCCCAAGGTCCATTCACGACTGAACGGCGGCAGGTTTTCGCGCGGCAGGTCCAGGCCATTCACGCTGACCTTGACCTTGCCTTGCCCCAAGCCGCCCCAGGCTTTCACCGGGATCCGCAAGGTGGTGCGCTGGCCTTGCTTGAGCTCGACGGTTTGAGCCCCCGCGTTGACCAATTCCAACTGCCCTTCGGCGGTCAGTTGCACATCAAGCTTCTGCGCCTTGCCCGACAGGTTGGAGAGGTCCAGCGCCAGGGTGGTTTCATCTCCCCCGGCGAGGAAACGCGGGGCCGACAATTCGGCAATCAGCGGTGCGGCGATCACGGTCTTGCCTTCGGCCATGCCGTAGCGGTCGTCGCTCCAGGCCTGGGCCATCAGGCGCAGCTCACCGTTGAAATCGGGGATATTGACGCTGACTTCGCCCTCGCCCTGCTCGTTCAACGTCACTGGCGCGCTCTGGAGGGCGACGATGGTCACACTGGTGTCCGGGCGCTTGCCACCCTTGGCCAACGCCGCGTCACCCCCGAACGCCAGGCTGGCCAGACGGCCCTGGCCGGCTTCGATCAACTGGCCATAGATGTCAAATTGGTCCACACCATAGGCCTTGCGACCGAACAGGCTGGAGTACGGGTCGGGCGTGGGGTATTCGGTGATATTGAGAATGCCCACGTCCACCGCCGCCAGCAGCACATGCACCTGTTTGGGCACGCTGCCGTCGGCATTCCTGGCGGCGATTTTCACCGTCAGCGCCTGCTTGGGGCGCATTTTTTCCGGGGCGGTGAGGGTCAGGCCGAGTTTGCGCTGGGTGCGATCCAGCGGCAGGTGAAGCAGGCCCACCGCGCGTTTGGGGGTGATATTGGCCTTGCGCTCGCCGGGACGAATCACCAGGGCGCTCACATACAGATCATGGCGCGACCATTTCGGGTCAAGCTTCACCGCGAAGCTTTTGCCCTCGGCGGGGACATCGATTTCCTGCCACCACAACGGCCCTTCGCTGGATTCCACCAACAGGTAACCTTTGCCAGCGGCCGGCGGAGTCACGGTGACGTTAGCGGTATCACCGTCGCCATAGGCCGGCTTATCCAGCGCCAGCTTCACTTGGTCAGGGCGCACGGCGCCGCCTTCGGTGTTGTCCTGGGCCTGGTAGCCGGCCCAGAAGCGCAGACTGCTGACCAGCCCGGTCTGCGGGTCTTCGACCTCGACACGGTACGGGCCCCACTCCACCTGGAAGCTGACCTTGGCGGTGTCGCCGGCCTTGATGTCGAGGGTCTGTTCGTCGAGGTTGAGGAATTTTTCGTTGTAGTGATAGCTCCAGCCGTCGCTGTCCGAGTAGTTCCAGTAATAGTCGCGGCGCTCGCGTACCAGGCGCACCTTGAGGTTTTGCGCGGCGAGTTTCTGCCCCTCCTGGTTGGCCACCAGCACCTCGAATTCCGCCGGGCCATCGCCATTGGTTTCCTTGCCGTCAAACAGCCCGCGCAGGCCCGGCAGTTGCTCGGCCGGCCAGATCGGCTGCACCAGGCGCCGGGTAATCGGCCGCCCGCCCGACTCCTGCAAGCTGGCTTGCACGATCAGCTGCAGCGGCGACTTGGCCTCGGCCCATTTGCTTTCCAGGGTCAGGGCTTCCTGGCCCTTGGCGTCGAGCACGCTTTCGTCCAGCTCGAAATCCTGGCTCAGTTCCTCTTCGGTGACGGAGCCGAACTGGTAGCCGGGCAGCGACTTCACCGCTTCGCGCAGCGGCCGTACATACACTTGCCCGCTGACCCGATTGCCTGACGCAGGGGCGCCATACAGATAGCGGCCGTTGACGTGGATCACCGGGTTATCGGCCGGGCTCAACGCGCTGTCGCTGCCCTTGAGCTCCAGCGCCAGGCGCTCGGGCAGGAAATCTTCGACAAGGAACTCATACAACTGCGGCTTGCCGTCACCGAGGTCGAACACCAATTGCCAGCGCCCGGTCGGCGCTTCGCCGGCCAGTTGCAGTGAGTATTGATACAGGCCGGAGGCGTCGGCATCCCACACGAACTTACGGCTGACCTGCTCATCCGGGCGGCGCACTTCGACGCTCACCGGTTGCGGCTTGACGGCGTTGCCGTCCTTGTCGCGCAACAGCGCATTGAGCAACACGGTTTCGCCGGGGCGATACAGGTCACGCGGGCCAAACACAAAAAATTGCAGCGGGTGTGCGGGTTGGCCGCCAATGTCGAACTCCGCCAGGTCCAACGCCGCGCTGTCGAGGCGCAACAGACTGGTCTGCTCGCCCTGCTTGGCCAGCAGTACCTGGGCCTTTTTCGGCAACGGCAACTCGGCGTGGCCGCCCTTCTCGGTCTTGCCCTGGCCTAGCACACGGCCGTCGGCATCGAGCACCTCGATGTCCACGCCATCCAGTGCCTTGCCGCCTTCCAGAGCCTGGGTAAACACATCCAGGCGATTGGCGTAGCGGTGCACCGACAAGCCGATATCACTCAAGGTAAACAGCGTGGCCGGTTGCGAGTAGTTGTAGGTGCCCGACGCGCGCATGACCGCCAGGTAAACCCCCGGCTGTTGCAATTGCTTGAGACCGGCGATCGGCAACAACAGGGTTTCGCGGGTATTGCGGGCAGGGTTCAGGTCGAAACGCCCACCGTAGACCAGGTCGGCCATCGGCAGCAGTTCACGCGATTCATAGCTTTGCAGGCTGGTGTTGCGCCCCCACTGCGCCAGGAACGACGGCAGGGATTCGGGCTTGATACGGAAAAATTCAACGTCGATCTTGTCGACGTTCAACGCGATCACCGGCAGGCCCTCGGCCAGGCGCGTCGGCAACAACGTGCCGCGGCTGGCGAAGCCGACAGTGGCTTGCAGGTCGCGTGTTTCCAGGCGAGCACTGTACTCGGCGGGCAGCAGGTTGTTATTCACCGCGCGCACGCCGGGATCAATCGTCAGCACCAACTTGCGCTGCGGCTCCAAGTGGCGCAGGCGCAATTCCATCAGGTTATCCGACAGTTCCCAGGCGCCGTCGACCTTGCCGGACTTGCTGTCTACCAGATGGAGTTTGTCGGCAAACTTCTGCTCCGGATCCAACGGAATGGAAAAGCTCACCGACAAGGTGCTGGCCCCATCCAACTGCACCTCGGACACGTCCACCACGCTCAACTCGCGACCGGCATAGCGCTGCTTCAACGCCGCCACATCCACCGCCGCCTTGGCCGGTTTCGGCGCCACGCTGGTTGCCGCCGCAGGTGCGCTCGGCGCAACCGGTTTATCGGAAGAATCACAGGCGCTCAGCAGGGCCAGCGCGCAAGCCAGGAACAGTCCTTTGTTAAGCATGGGGCACTCGTAGTCAGAGGGAACCGAGGGGTGAACTATATATCAGCGCCGGCCAAGCCGATGTGGCGCTGGTCACATTGACCGACGGAGGGTGGTTTGGTTCTGCGGCGGGTCGAGGGGACGGTTACAATGCCGCTCCACCAAGGAGCCTGCATGCCCACCCTACTGACCGACTGGCGCCACCGCCCCACCCATCGCCGGGTCTGGGCCCTGGCCGCGCCGATGATTCTGTCGAACATCTCGGTACCGCTGGTGGCCCTGGTCGACAGCATGGTCATCGGCCACCTGCCCCATGCCCACCAACTGGGTGCCGTCGCGGTCGGGGCCAGCCTGTATACCTTCCTGGCCTGGGCCATGGGTTTTCTGCGCATGGGCTCCACCGGTTTCGCCGCCCAGGCCGCCGGGCGCAATGACGGGGCGGCGTTGCGGCAAATCCTGTTGCAAGGTTTGCTGTTGGCGCTGGGCCTGGCGATGTTGCTCGGCACAGTGGGTATTCCGCTGAGCCACCTGGCCCTGGAATGGATGCAGCCCTCCCCCGAACTCAATCAACTGACCCGCGAATTCTTCCATACCCGCCTGTTCGGCCTGCCCGCCGCGTTGGCCAGCTATGCCCTGGTCGGCTGGTTCCTCGGCACGCAGAACGCGCGGGCGCCGTTGGCAATTTTGCTGACCACCAACCTGGTCAACATAGCCCTCAACCTGTGGTTCGTCCTTGGCTTGGACTGGGGCGTAGTCGGCTCCGCCCGCGCCTCGGTGATCGCCGAATGGACCGGTGCGCTGCTCGGCCTGGCCCTGACGCAAAAAGCCCTGCGTGCCTATCCTGGGCATATTGCCTGGGCCGCGCTCAAGCGGTGGCAAAGCTGGCGCCCGCTGCTGGCGGTGAACCGCGACATCTTTATCCGCAGCCTGGCGTTGCAGTCGGTGTTTTTCATGATCACGGTACAAGGCGCCCGCCTGGGGGATGCCACGGTGGCGGCCAATGCGCTGCTGCTGAACGGCCTGCTGCTCACTGCTCATGCGTTGGACGGCCTGGCCCACGCGGTCGAAGCCCTGTGCGGCCACGCCATCGGCGCCCGCGATCGCCAATCGTTGCGGCGTTCATTGGTGGTGGCCTGTGGCTGGTCGCTGATCGCCAGCGTCGGTTTCGCCCTGCTGTTCACCTTCGCCGGCCACCTGTTTATCGCCATGCAAACCGACATTCCCAGCGTGCGCGAAACCGCCGACATCTACTTGCCTTACCTGGCGCTACTGCCGTTGATTGCGGTGTGGAGTTATTTGCTCGATGGCCTGTTTATCGGCGCCACACGGGCGCGGGAGATGCGCAACGGGATGTTGCTGACCGTGATATTGGTGTTGCCCGTTGCCTGGGCGTTGCAGGGGTTGGGCAATCACGGGCTTTGGATCACGTTTCTGCTGTTCATGGCGCTGCGCAGCCTCACGTTATGGGCGATCGCCTGGCGACTTAACGATCAGGACCGATGGCTCAGCCCCCCCTGAGCACAGTAGGCATCATTGGATTGTTACAAAGCGGCTTGACATTTTCGGGACACAAAAACCACAGAGCACTTGATAGCTGCGTGGCTAGACATCCAACCCCCCGAATTAAGGTCGCCCCTGAATGAACATACTTACGACGCCACCGGCGTCCCTCCTCTCTGCTCCCCCCGCCGAAGCACCGGCGAAACCGGACAAGACTCAGCATTTCGCTGTGCTGGCGGACGATGGAAACGCCAGGATCCGAAGCCTGTCCACCTATGAAACGAATGTGTATGGACCGGACACATGGTTGACGGGTGTGCGGGGACATGGTGGACACTTTTCGGCGAGCCAATTTCGCCGGAAA